>NZ_CP083714.1:0-2608 GCF_020149545.1 Enterobacter cloacae complex sp. ECL352 | reverse complement strand
CTTAGCTCCATTTTTATTAGTTTCTTGACTGGAGTATAAGGCGAAAGGTAATCTTCTTTCGAAGAAAAAAACCGCCCTGGCAGGCGGTTTTTTAAAGGTTAGAAAGACCTAGTAAATCTGGCTAACCGAGGTAACTGGCTTAGAGGGAGCGCAGTCACCAAAACTTGTCCTTTCAGTTTAGCCTTAACTGGCAAAGAACTTCAAGACTCAACTCCTCTAATCCATTACCAATGGCTGCTGCCAATGGCGTTTTGTCGTGTCTTTCCGGGTTGGACTCAAGATGATAGTTACCGGATAAGACGCAGCAGTCGGGCTGAACGGGGGGTTCGCGCATACAGTCCAGCTTGGAGCGAACTGCCTACCCGGAACTGAGTGTCAGGCGTGGAATGAGATAAACGCGGCCATAACAGCGGAATGACACCGGTAAACCGAATGGCAGGAACAGGAGAGCGCGCGAGGGAGCTACCAGGGGGAAACGCCTGGGATCTTTATAGTCCTGTCGGGTTTCGCCACCACTGATTTGAGCGTCTGATTCTGTGATGCTTGTCAGGGGGGCGGAGCCTATGGAAAACCGGCAGCGCCGCGGCCTTCTTTGTTGCCTCTCCATCCTATCTCATTGCCTGTGTCTTAATGTCTCCGTTCCCTCCGCTCGCCGCAGCCGAACGACCGAGCGTAGCGAGTTAGTGAGCGAGGAAGCGGAATATCTTCGGGCTCACTTTAGGCACCGTACACACCGTAGCTGCATTTTTTAATACGATGCAGGATAGGGCTAACGCCGCAAAGTGACGTCCTCTGACGTTTCTGGATTACAAAAGTTAACGCAGCGGACAGGACATGTTTTGTGGCCACAGCCGGTTTGCCAGTGTTGCAAAACATCCGGACAGGATGTGCATTTGTAATACCGCGCACACGCGGCACCACAAATGCCTTTTGTCAGGGCTTGCCGCCCCGACACCCTGCCAGCGGCTCACGACCCCGCAATAAATTGCGTGCCCGTTCACCGCTTCATCTCCGTGTCTTCATGCTGTCTATGTGGCTTCGGGAATGTGTTTAATGTGTGTCTAAAGTGTGTTTATCGGCTGTTCGGGTGTGTTTAATGTGTGTTTGAAATGTGTGTGGCGGCATTTTGAGGTGTGTTTAAAGTGTGTGTGCTGCTCCTGTCTTGAGTTTTACTTTCTACGGATCAGGCACGACGGCGATGTATACACGCGGTGATACATGCGCGGTGCCAAAGGGTTCCCCTTTGAAACCTGCTGTGGTTCTACGAACCACGGAAGAAAACTGCCTGAAACAGTCCTTTTCCGGCACATCTGGTGTGAAACTGCGCGCCAGTCACTCTCATGCATAGCCATGCAGCTGCGCAGAAATCATCAGGCGCGTTTTTTCACGATATAGGTATAGGGAAGTGCAGGAAACAGGCATCCCACCGCAGAAACGCGCTGAGGGCGTCTGAGACGGTGCGGCCAACAGATGTTATGGTAAATTCACTGCTATTGGCATACCGCTACTTTTTATTAATTTACTAGTTACCGTTGTTATAATTGATACATGCTGCCATTTTAATAGCAGCATGTATGTTACTTGGAAGATTTTTCGCCAGAAAGATATCCAAAAACTCCACTGATAATTGCTGTTATCACTGGCATGAGAGAGGATGAGAATTCTTTACCGGTGACTGAGTCAATTATATATATTGCCCCAATGAATAAGACTATAATTGCTAGAATTATGACTAGTGCAGAAATTACTATTGTTTTGTTTCTGCTATCACCGTTAGCTTTGATTTGCGCCGGTGTTTTGGGCTTTATTTCCTCTAGCCTTTTTTCTATCATTTTTTCAAAGGAGGCCCACGCTGTATCTATCTGTAGTGTAGATGAGCTACCAGAGTTCGCGGTGGGCGTGCTAAAAGCAGTGCTAGATGATGATCGACTTTGTGGAGGCATTAGGCTAATCCCTCTAAGTTTGTCGTAGATAAATCCTTGGTTTTTTTAGATATTATATCTAAAAGCATATCTTTTTTTATTGGTAACCCTGAAGGGTTGTTGTTTATGTCTTTTTGTATAAAAATCCCTTCAGAAGTTATTCCTTTTGTATTTATTTCTGCATTGCTAATAGCGAATACGTTATTAAAGCTATACCCAAACTCTTGTGAGATCTTATTGTATCGGAAGTTAAACTCATTTATATTTCCAAGGTCTTTTCGAGAGTATTTTTTTGCTAGGGCCATTGCTGGAAGTCGTTCAATCTCAAAATAATTACCTATCATTCCTAAGCGAATGATGTCTAGTTCATTTGGGATGTTTTTTATAATTAATTTTGATTTTAATATAAAATCACTTAGACCATCTTGTTCTTTGAATGGTGAGTCAGAAATATTTAAGGTAAGATCTAACCTGTTTAGCGATATATTAAAACTATACGTTCCCGCTTGGTTTGTTGCCGCTACGCGAGGTATCTCAGGAGGTACTTCATCTGGGAGGGGGATAATTTGTGGCATTCTGTCGAATAGATTTCCAGCAGCATCATTGATGCTGGAAAAGAATTGATCTGGCCTAGTTATATGCTGTTTAAAAAATATAGCCAGTTGAAAACTCATTACATGTACCAT
>NZ_CP083713.1:0-4461 GCF_020149545.1 Enterobacter cloacae complex sp. ECL352 | reverse complement strand
AGATGGCTCCCTTCAGTCGGATGTTTCGCCCCCCGTCCGGGTCGGCAATGCTGATGCTGCTTTTTGTGGTGCGTACCACCTCAAAACCTGCGCTTTCCAGCGCCTCAGTGACGTCCTGGCGGGTTTTCAGCTCCCCGGACGAGGCTAAGGCCAGTAAACCCCGTGTAATTGCCTGAGCGGCTTCCTGCTTCGTTTCCGGCAGCGCGGACGGCGTGACCAGCGCCCGCCGGTTTTCAGGCGCGTTCGGGTCATGCAGCCCCAGCCTGCCGTTCACGATGGTCTGCCAGGCATCAATGCGCGGACGGTCGGCGCGGTCGTAATACGGCTGGAGACGCTTGCCGGTCAGCAGCTCCGTGTTCGGGATCAGGAAGTTCAGCTCCAGCCGCCCCTTATCCTGGTGCTCAACCCACAGCACGCTGTACTGGTCTTTATCGAGTCCGGGCATCAGAACACGTTCAAAGCTCGCCATCAGCTTTTCGCGCTGCCCGGGCGGTAAATCCTTTTCGGCAAAGGACAGGACGCCGGATGTGTACTTTTTTGCGTAGGGCGAGGCGTCGATAAGCTCCCTGACTTCTTCCGGCTTCCCCTGCAGAACGGTGGCGCCGTCGCGCTGTCGGTCTTTCCCCAGCAGATAATCCACCGGACCGGCGCCACCGCCGCGCCCTCGCGGGTGAAACTTAACGATCATCGTCTGCACCCTTTTCCAGCACGGCATGCCGCAGCCGCTCGAGTCCGGCATCTATGGCCATCAGCGCGGCGACGACCTGCACGCGGTCGTGCCCGCTGCCACCACCGGCGTTAACCTGCCGGGCAATCTGGTTGAGGTTGTTCCCCATGCCGGCAAGCTGACGAAGCAGCGCCGGCGAGAGCGAGGGAAGCTTGCCGGCGCGGGCGGGTTTCTCGTCCAGGCACGTCTGGCGCATCCAGGCTGCAAGCTGTTTACCGTCGCAGCGCTCCAGCAGACGGCGGTGCTCATCTTCGGTCACCCACATCGTGAGCATTTTGCTGCGTTTGTCTGCCAATCCGGCCTCCTGATAACGCCGGGACGGGCGGGAAATCTTTTCCCGGTCGGCGCGGTGTTGGACAAGCCGCAGGCGCGTCAGTGGTTTTAGCAGGTTTCGGGGCGCAGCCCTGAACCAGTCACGTAGCGCTAGCGGAGTGTATACTGGCTTAAAATGTTACAACGCAGTAATGGTTTACGAAAGTGCTTCATGTGGTACCGGGAAATGCAGCACCGGTGTGTAAGTGCGAAATGCAGATCCCGGTGAAATGACGCCTCCTCGCTCACTCGGTCGCTGCGCTCCTGCCGTGAGACTGCGGCGGGCGTTGCCAGCTCACGAATGGCTGGATAAAGAGACTAAGCGGAAATCAGGAAGGGCTGAAAAAGGATGCGGCGTTGCCGTTTTTCCATAGGCTCCGCCCCCCTGCCGAGCATCACAAAATCAGACGCTCAAATCAGTGGTGGCGAAACCCGATGCGGCTTAGAGATACCAGGCGTTTCCCCCTGATGGCTCCCTCGTGCTCCCCCGCATTCCTGCCCTTCGGTTTACCGGTGTCATTCCGCTGTTATGGCCGCGTTTGTCTCATTCCACGCCTGACACTCAGTTCCGGGTAGGCAGTTCGCTCCAGGATGGACTGTATGCACGAACCCCCCGTTCAGTCCGACTGCTGCGCCTTGTCCGGTAACTATCGTCTTGAGTCCAACCCGGAAAGACATGCAAAAGCGCCACTGGCAGCAGCCACTGGTAACTGAGATGTGCGAGAGATTTATCTGGAGTTCTTGAAGTGGGAGCCTGAGAACGGCTACACTGGAAGGACAGTTTTGGTGACTCGTCTCGCACAAGACAGTTACCTGGTTAAGCAGTTCCCCAACTGACCTAACCTTCGATCAAACCACCTCCCCAGGTGGTTTTTTCGTTTTCAGAGCAAGAGATTACGCTCAGCCATAAATGATCTCAAGAAGATCCACGCCAACAACTTCAAATCCATCAATTCACAAAATGTTACACTTACTAATTAGTAAAATAAGTTGTTTTGTTATTTTATTAATTAACAACCTAAATTCACATAAAAGAGAATGATATGAACATCCCTACTCATCTGAAACACAAACCGATTATCGCTGTAGAAAACTATGATCGAATTGATGGACCTTATGCTGATGACACTGATGCTATGGGGCTTTCCGTTGGAATTGCTCAATGGAACACCCCCGGGTATACCGAGCTATCAGCAAAAGTGTGGCGCAACACCGGAGAAAAGTGGTCACGGCAATCAGAAGAATTACCTCTTCATCGTGTTATCGACTTGGCAACGCTTATCTGCATAGCAATGGATTACAGTAAACATGGCCGCTTATCTTCCAGCGACGACTTTCCGGTCAGTCGTTCAGGAGGCAATCCTGAGTTATCTCGTCACATTGATTTAATGAAAAACGAGCTAAAAGAGAATCACGAGTATTTAGATGAGAGTCTTAAGCGTTTAGCAGCAGAACTAAAACGTTTAGGTTATTAACCTCCCCGTGATTTTTTATACCCACCACGGGGAATTAGGTAGTTATTGCCTCTCAGACAGAATAAACAAAAGGAAGCTAGCTAATGAAGATCCTACCAGCTGAACCGGGATTATATTTTTTCGCATCTTTTGAGTCCGGTGCTCACGTTTACAAAGTAGTGGCCTGGTCAGAAAATGAGAATGGTGGTTTAGATCCACAGTGTGTGTTAACGGCCTTATATGACAAGAGCAGTTCCAGCCAGCAATGGGAACTTCACTCAACTTCAGCATCTGCATATCAGCACAGCAATGACGGCAGACCATTTATGTATTTTATCACCTACTTCACCAGCAATGGCGGGATACCTGAACTTTATAACGCAATAAACACACTAGCCGAACGATGGGGATACCCATTAATTGATTTACCATAACATCTCTTGCGCGCACCGCTCAGACGCGCACAGGGCGTTTTTCCGTCCTGAGCCACAAAAGAGCCCGTCTTCTCACCGAAAACCGCCCGGAATCGCGCTGATAAGTTTTGCGTGTATGCATAGCCATGCACGAAAATGAACTAACACTCTGTTCAATGAATTTTCATGCTGTACGCAGTATTTTAGTCTTCTATGCCCCCTCGAAACACGCCTGTTCTTGTGTAGATTTTTTCGACCCAAGATGGCCTTTTATCAGAGTTAATGCAGCCATACAGGAACACACCTGTTTTGGGTTTATAGCTCCCACCCTCCTGTGGCTGGTTATCTACAAATGAATAATCAATCTTTTCACCCTTGACTGAAACACGCCCCCCAACATGAACTAAAGACCAGTGCTCATGCATCACATGACTTTCAATCAATCCAAAAGAAGAAAAACCCCATGAATCAAAAAAAACCTTGAGTCCATCAGATGCATCACCGAGAGAAATGATTGCAAACTCAACCTGCTCACCTGTACCTTCAAGGTAAGAAGGTTTCTCGACGTTAATTACAGACGCCCCCTTCACCTGATAACCTTTACAGGTAAGATATAAGTCCCTCCCGGCTGACGGTTTTGTGTATGTAATGTTCTCCGCAGAAGCGACTGTAAATGACATAACCAAAACTACTGAGACTGAGCAAGCCCAGAAACACTTCATAACGCATCCCTTTTCATTGATTAACTACATTCCAAGCTCAAAACCTTTCTGCCGCTGCGATCGTTCCAGCTCCAGCGTTTTCTGATGCTGCGCCGCCCGCTCCTGCTGCCTGTGAGCTTCAATCGAGTTCAGCCTTTCGACAACCGGCGCAGCTGATCGCTCAAACTCTGCACCTGCCTGCTCAAGCCCGTGACGCGCTCGCTCAGCGCCGCGTTCTCCCGTTGCATAAGACCAGACATCGTCCGCCATTCCGCGAAGGCGTTCTCCCACTCGTCCAGCCTTTTCGAGTAGTCCTGCTGTAGCTGCTCTAATGCGCTCAGCAACTGTTTTTCCAGCTCCGTCATGTGCTATTTCCCCGCCAGTATCATCCAGCTCGAATCCTCTCCGAACCGTCCCGCTTCCGGGTTCACCCTCACGCAGCGGCGTCTCTGCTCTCCGCAGGTCGAGAGCTGCACGCCGCTGTTCCTCTCGGACAGCATGGCCTGCGTGCGCTTCTGCTCCCGGATGGTCGTGTAATTGTCGAGTATCTGCTGCCCCTGCCACCACAGAATGCTTGCGCCCGATGCTGTCAGCAGTGCAGACACCAGGACGATGGTCAGCCACGTCTGGCTGACCATACGCACCATGCCTTTCGTGCGCTGGCTCATGGCTGAGGACAGCTTCCGGTCGTGGTCGAGGATGGCGGCGCTGATTCTCTTCTCGCTTTCGCTCAGTTCCGCTCTGACAGACTTCTCGTGCTCGCTGAATGCGGCTTTCAGCATCTCGCCGGTACTCTGCTGCTGCGCTTTCGATTTCTGCTCTAAGTCCTTTGCCAGCGTTAAAAGACTGTTCAT
>NZ_CP083712.1:0-4938 GCF_020149545.1 Enterobacter cloacae complex sp. ECL352 | reverse complement strand
GAAGCACTTCACTGATATTCGCATCCGTGCCAACATAGTAAGCCAGTATACACTCCGCTAGCGCTACGTGACTGGTTCAGGGCTGCGCCCCGAAACCCGCTAACAGCCACTGACGCGCCTGCGGCTTGTCCAACCCCGCGCCGACCGGGAAAGGTTTTCCCGCCCGTCCCGGGGTTATCAGGAGACTGTTTTGTCAGAGAAACGGAACAAGATGCTCACCATGTGGGTGACGGAGGATGAGCACAGGCGGCTACTTGAGCGCTGCGACGGCAGGCAGCTGGCGGCGTGGATGCGGCAGACCTGCCTGGACGAAAAGCCGGCTCGTACCGCAAAACTTCCTTCGATCTCGCCGGCGCTGCTGCGCCAGCTTGCCGGTATGGGCAACAACCTGAACCAGATAGCCCGCCGTGTTAACGCCGGCGTCGGTACCGGTCATGACCGGGTGCAGATTGTGGCGGCGCTGATGGCCATCGATGCCGGGCTTGAGCGGCTGCGGCACGCCGTTCTTGAGAAAGGAACGGACGATGATCGTTAAATTTCATCCACGCGGTCGCGGCGGTGGCGCCGGGCCGGTGGACTATCTGCTGGGTAAAGACCGGCAGCGTGAAGGCGCCAGCGTCCTGCAGGGGAAGCCGGAAGAAGTCCGGGAGCTGATCGACGCGTCGCCTTACGTGAAGAAATACACCTCCGGCGTCCTGTCGTTTGCGGAGGCCGATCTGCCTCCCGGCCAGCGGGAAAAACTGATGGCCAGCTTCGAGCGGGTTCTGATGCCCGGACTTGATAAAGATCAGTACAGCATTCTGTGGGTGGAGCACGAGGACAAGGGGCGTCTGGAGCTGAACTTTCTGATCCCCAATACCGAGCTGCTGACCGGCAGGCGGCTCCAGCCGTACTACGACCGCGCCGACCGGCCGCGTATCGATGCCTGGCAGACCATCGTGAACGGCAGACTGGGGCTGCACGATCCGAACGCGCCGGAAAACCGCCGGGCGCTGGTCACGCCGGCCGGACTGCCGAAAACGAAGCAGGAAGCCGCAGAAGCCATCACCCGTGGACTGCTGAGCTTAGCCTCGTCCGGGGAGCTGAAAAGCCGTCAGGACGTCACTGAGGCTCTTGAAGGTGCAGGTTTTGAGGTGGTGCGTACAACGAAAAGCAGTATCAGCATTGCCGACCCTGACGGGGGGCGAAACATCCGACTGAAGGGAGCCATCTATGAGCAGTCTTTTAACGCTGGCGAAGGACTTAGAGCAGCAATCGAAAGCGCAGCAGAAGAGTACCGGCGAGATGCTGAAAGCCGCATTCAGCGAGCACGAGCAGTCTGTCAGAGCGGAACTGAACGCAAGCGCGAGGAGAATCAGCGACGCCATCAGCGCCCACGAGCAGAGTATGAGCGAGGCGATGGAGAAAAACCGGCGGAGCGTGTTGCTGACGGCCGGGAGGACATGGCTCACCATCCTGATGGTGTCAGCGCTGCTGATCGCCACGAGCGGGAGCATTCTGTGGTGGCAGGGACGGCAGATAACCGACAATTACACACATCTTCGTCAGCAGGAAGATACCCTGGCGAAAATGACCGCCCGGACGTGGGGAGTACGCTATCAGGAGAGCAACGACGGCCGGAGGTTCCTTATCCTGCCGCCGGGGATGCAAGCCGAAGCCATCCCCTACGACGGGACGACCTGGATCCGCCTGAAACAGGAGTAGCGGAAAATGACAGAGCTGGAAAAGCAGTTGCTGAGCGCATTAGAGCAGCTACAGCAGGACTACTCGCAAAGGCTGGACGAATGGGAGAGCGCCTTCGCGGAATGGCGGAGCATGTGTGGACTTATGCAACGGGAGAACGCGGTGCTGAACGAGCGCGTGTCGGACTTGAGCACGCAGGTGCTGAGTTTAAGCGAGCAGCTGCGCCGCTTGTCCGGGAACTGAATGCCATCGAGGAGAAGGCTGCACTGGAGTATCAGCGTCAGAACGAGCTGGAGCTGACGCTCCGACAGAAGCAGAAGAGTTTCGATGGTCCGAAGATGAGGTGACAGCCCGCACGAAGAAGGGCTCATCGCGTTCCTGCTAAATAGGCTGACTACCGGAATGGTAGTGACTTATCCCGGAGGAAGTGATGAAAATTCTCAACGTTATTGAAGCCCTGCTGAACTGTTTTTACCTGGTGATGGAGCTGTGTGAGTTGCCGGAGAGGCATTTGCCGGTTTTTAAGGCGTTCGCGCTGATTTTAGTGTGACTTTACGCTGCATGCATCTGGCTGCATGACTATGCATCAGTGTAATATCCAGCGGCTGCGTTTTTGGTGTTTTTTCGTCATGTCTGTCGCCACTTTCTCGCGTCTGGCACCGGAAACGCAGCCAACCCCGTTTCTGCGGTGCGGGCAAGGGGTGTTATGTTAAAAGCCGAGGTCTGGCGGATACGGAAAAAATTATGCCGGCCGGGCTTATGCCCGCGGCAATCCGGCCGATACTTAAATTATCCTTCACAAAGGATGTGCTGCGATCCAGGCAGTTGAGTGTTTTCCGGCTCCCGGATGTGAGCCATTTTTTTGCCTTCTGATGCCTGTTAATGCATGCGGAGCTGCGCTGGTTCTTCCAAGATTGATAGACGCCAGCTTCTCTGCTGGAGCCGGCGGATTTGCCGTAAATATGAACATTTTCTTATTGTTCAGCCCGCTAAAGATGGCGGGTTTTTTACGCGTGAAATCCGGAGCCGGACATCATGCCGGCATGGCTGAAGAGCGGGCTTTTTCCCGCCCTGTCGCAGTAATATATAACGCTACATAAGGAGTAGCCGATAACCATGGCAGTACTTACATTATCCGGGCAATCTGATTCATATGTTTTCACTTAAAAATATGTTCTCCCTGAACCTCCAGCGATCAGCCATTTCGTATGACGCAATTTGTCAGAATAAGCCTGTCATTGAGTTCAGTCCGGAGGGGGTGATAAATAAAGCCAGCCCGCTTTTTCTCTCCACTATGGGGTACAGGGCTGATGAAATAATCGGTCACCACCATCGTATATTCTGCCCGCCCTCGCTGGTAAGTTCACCGGAATACAGCCAGTTCTGGCAGCGCCTTGCCAGGGGAGAAAGCTTTAGTGGCAAGTACCTGCGGCTGGCAAAGGGAAATCGTTCCGTATGGCTTGAAGCCAGTTATATCCCCGTTTCTGACAGGCGCGGCCGTGTTATCAGAGTCAT
The DNA here is from genome assembly GCF_020149545.1 of Enterobacter cloacae complex sp. ECL352. Classification (NCBI taxonomy): domain Bacteria; kingdom Pseudomonadati; phylum Pseudomonadota; class Gammaproteobacteria; order Enterobacterales; family Enterobacteriaceae; genus Enterobacter; species Enterobacter cloacae complex sp. ECL352. The sequence continues at coordinate 1,740 of NZ_CP083712.1, read as the reverse complement.
TAAAATTGCTGCCGATATTTCTGAGCGCGTGCATTCTGCTCTTGAGCAGGAAGCAGTCGTAAATGCCATAAACCGTTCTATGGCCATCATCACCTTCAATCCTGAAGGGATCGTGCTTGAAGCAAATGAAAATTTCGTCAATGCCACTGGCTATAAGCGGGATGAAATCATAGGTAAGCATCATCGTCTGTTCTGTGCCGAGACGCTTTACAAAAGTGATGAATACCGACATTTCTGGGAGAGTCTGAATCAAGGTGAGTTTTTTTCTGGTCTGTTTCCACGCCTTAACCGTCAGGGAGACCCTCTGTGGTTCCGTGCAACTTATAACCCTGTCTTTAACAGTGATGGGCAGCTTTATAAAATTGTGAAATTCGCTACAGATGTTACGGCTGATGTCCTGCGAAACCAGAGAGAGCAAGAGGCTGCTGTGCATGCATGGGATATGGCCGTGCAGACCCGAGAAAGTGCGCAGAACGGTGCCAATGTTATTGAAAATAGCATCCTTATGATTGACAGAATTGCGCAGGGGATGGGGGCTGTCTCCACCGATATCTCACGGCTCAACAATCAGTCTGAAAGTATTGACGATATGGTGGAAACCATCCGGAAGTTTGCCATGCAGACAAGACTTATTGCACTGAATGCCGCGATTGAAGCAGCAAGGGCTGGCGCATCCGGAAGAAGTTTTGCGGTTGTTGCCGCAGAAGTGCGTAATCTTGCGGCGAGCGTCAGTAGCGCGACTGAAGAAATTGAGCAAGTCGTGGCCAGCAATAGTCAACTGGCCAAGGATGTTCTCTGTGGCATTGAAAACAGCCTGATGAACACTCGGGAAGGGGTTACACTCATGCGCGAAGCGGGTGAAGTTATGACCAGCATTCAGAGGAATGCTGCAGGGGTTGAGACTGCGGTTAAGGATGTCGCCATTTCAGTTAAAGCCGGATAGGCCATGGTGCATATCCCCATATCTGTCGAACATCACAGATGATCTTCTTGAGATCCTTTCCGTTGCGTCGTAATCTCTTGCTCTGAAAACGAAAAAACCACCCGGCAAGGTGGCTTTTTCGAAGGTTCGCAAGAGTTGACGCTCTTTTGAACCGCGGTAACTGGCTTGGAGGAGCACAGTCACCAAAACTGTCCTTTCAGTGTAGCCTTATCGCACCCGAAACTTCAAGACTCTCCTCCTCTAAACCTGTTACCAGTGGCTGCTGCCAGTGGCGCTTTGTCGTGTTTTTCCGGATTGGACTCAAGTTGATAGTTACCGGATAAGGCGCAGCGGTCGGACTGAACGGGGGGTTCGTGCATACAGTCCAGCTTGGAGCGAACTGCCTTCCCGGAACTGAGTGTCAGGCGTGGAATGAGACAAACGCGGCCATAACAGCGGAATGACACCGGTAAACCGAAAGGCAGGAACAGGAGAGCGCACGAGGGAGCCACCAGGGGGAAACGCCTGGTATCTTTATAGTCCTGTCGGGTTTCGCCACCACTGATTTGAGCGTCAGATTTCGTGATGCTTGTCAGGGGGGCGGAGCCTATGGAAAAACGGCTTCGCCGCGGCCTTATCGCTTCCCTGTTAAGCTTCTTTCTGGCATCTCCCAGGAAATTTCCGCCCCGCCTGTAAGCCGGTACCGCTCGCCGCAGCCGAACGACCGAGCGCAGCGAGTCAGTGAGCGAGGAAGCGGAATATATCCTGTATCGCATATTCTGCTGACGCTCCGCTGCTGCATTTTTCTCCTGCCACAT
>NZ_CP083711.1:0-70058 GCF_020149545.1 Enterobacter cloacae complex sp. ECL352 | reverse complement strand
GGCTACCACTCCTCAATCTGGTCGAACGGTTTGGCGGGTGGCAAGTTGTCTGCCTGCGGGTCGGCAATATCCGTATCCGGCGGAACGGGCTTGTCCGGCCGAGCTGATGTCTTGAGGTGCTGGCGGCGATCCGCGTCACGCCGCGCCTTGCGTGTGGCCTTCTGCGCGCTGGTCACAATCTCACGCATCTGGCCGATCATGCGGAACAGCGCCGACTCATCCACCTGTTCGCGCCCTTGCTGCCGCAGTTTCGCCAGCGCCTGCCGTTGTTCCCAGAGGGTGACAGCCGGATGCGACAAGGTACGGTAGGGAATTTCCAGGTAATGCTGTCCCTCCGGTTCCAGGACCCAGATACGGCTGATGTCGCGCGGATCGCGCCGGATCAGAAAGGACGGCCAGCGTTCACGCCGCGCAATCCACGGCTTGAGCGCATCGGCGTAGTAGTGGATGTGGTCGATGACAAAGCCGGTGCGGGTCAGCGTGCGCCGGAGGATCGGCAGAAAATCGACCAGGAACGAAGTAGCGCGTGTGACGACGGCCGGTACGCCGACACGCGCCACGGCCTCGGCCCAGCGCGCGGCCGGCGGTTGGAGCAGGCCGTTGTGCACCGAACCGTGGTAGGTGCCGACCGCCAATGTGAGCCAGCGCTCTAGCTCGCGCAGCGTCAGGGCGGCCTTGTTTTCGGAATCGTAGTCGCCGCGCTGGTCAGGGTTGGAGAAGGTCGTTCCCGGCAGTTCGTCGTGAATCATCTGCATCGCCGTGCCGATGATCCGTTCCACGATGCCGCCATAGTGCGGCTGTCCCAGCGGGCGATAGTCCAGCCGGATGCCATGCTGCTCGCAACCCCGGCGCAGGGCCTCGCTCTTGAACTCGGCCGCGTTGTCTAGGTAGAGCAGCAAGGGCTTGCCGCTCATCTGCCAATCCATTTCCACGTTCAGTCCTTCCAGCCAAGGGCGCTTGTCGCAGGCGACATGCACGAGGCACAGGCCAACCGAAACGGCAGACGGCGCTTCCAGCGTGACGACCATGCCGAGCACGCAGCGGGTGAACACGTCGATGGCGAGGGTCAGGTACGGGCGGCCAATAGGTTGCCGGTCGCGGTCATCGACCACGATCAGGTCGATGACCGTATGGTCTATCTGCACCTGCTCCAGCGGCGCGGTCACGGCAGGAGGCTCGCCGCCCACACCTTGTAGGTCACGAGCGGCATCCTGGCCTTCCCGCCGGCGGATGACCTTGCGCGGGTCAAGGCTAGCGATCCGTAAGGCCACGGTATTGCGCGCCGGCACTCGCAGTTTTTGAGCCTTGCACACCTGAGTGACTTCGCGGTGAAAGGCCGCTAGGCTGCGCTTCTGCTTGGTCAGGAACCGCTTTTGCAGTAGCTCGTGGATGACGCGCTCGACCGGTTCCGGCAAGCGCCCCTTACCTTTACCTCCACCGGACTGGCCGGGCACCAGATCCGTCACGAGGCCGCTGCCTTGCCGGGCACGCCGGATCAGAACGTATACCTGGCGCCGAGACAAGCCCAGCGCCTGAGCCGCCATATCGGCCGCTTCGTGCCCGACCGTCTCCGACTGCGCCAACGGACTGATGATCTCCGCACGACGGCGCGCACGCTCCCAAGCCTCATCAGGCAGAGTGGCCACGCCTTGTTCTGGAATCCGTGGGGTGTCCGTCGCCATGCTCACCTCGCTTTGGTGCACACGAGTATTGAGCATAGTCGAGATTGGTGCAGATCACTTCTGATATTGAACTGTCAGGAGCTGGCTGCACAACAGCCATTACGCCCAATCAACTGGTGCAGTCGTCTTCTGAAAATGACAAGCATGACCGGACACTTTGCGTATACCCAAAATGACCGGAGGAACCCATGACCAGCCGCAACGGCTACTTCCCAGGCAAGACCAAGGCGAAGCGCAGCGCGATCATCACGCCGCGCACCGCCCAGGAAACACAGATTGCGGCCATGCCGCGCCAGTCACGCGCAGCGCGCCAGGCGCTCGCCAAGACGCCACCGCTGCGCGTCGGCGGCGATGGCCTGGTCGAAGGTGCCGACCGCATCATGCGGACGCCGACCGAGCACCAGGCCGCCGGCGTCGCTTTCAAGGTCGCGCGCATCTACTTGCGCGTCAGCACCGACGAGCAGGACTTGACCAGGCAGGCCGCCATCGTAGAGAGCACCAGGGCCGCCGGCTTCTACGTCGCCGGCATCTACCGCGAGAAGGCTTCGGGCGCTCGCGCCGATCGCGCCGAGCTGCTGCGCATGATCGGCGACCTGCAACCCGGTGAAGTCGTCGTTGCGGAGAAGATCGACCGCATCAGCCGCCTGCCGCTGCCCGAGGCCGAACGCCTCGTGGCCTCGATCCGCGCCCAGGGCGCGCGCCTGGCTGTCCCTGGCGTGGTCGATCTATCCGACCTGGCCGCCGAGGCGAAGGGCGTGGCAAAGGTGGTGCTGGAGTCGATCCAGGACATGCTTTTGAAGCTGGCGTTGCAGATGGCCCGCGACGACTACGAGGATCGCCGCGAGCGGCAGCGGCAGGGCGTCGAGCTGGCGAAGGACGCCGGCCGCTACACCGGCCGCAAGGCCAACACAAAGGTGCATGAACGCATCGTGGCGCTGCGCAGCGCAGGCCACAGCATTCCAGAGACGGCCAGGCTGGCCGGGTGCAGTGAAAGCCAGGTCAAGCGCGTATGGGCGCTGCACAACCAGGCGCAGGCGTGACCTACTCGGCCGCCTCCAGCTCGCGCAGGCATTCCATGATCGCCGCCCGCTCCAGCGGATCGAGCTTGGCGAGCTTCGCTTGCCAGCGGGCTTTCTTCCGCTTGATGCGCTCGCGCTCGCGGAAGTTGCTGCCGAGGTAGCGCAGATCGTGCAGCTCGGCCGGCTCGGGGTAGTTCATCCACAGCCGTTCGATAGCGATGCCGCCGCGCGTCATCGCGTTGAAGTCGATGGTTCTCCATGACGCCAAGGGAGAGCTGTCATAGATCGTTGAGCTGTAGCCCGACACCATCACCGCGCACGGCAAGCCGGCCAGCACGTCGAGCAGCCGCACGTGGTCGGCGTCGTCGTATTCGTGGCGGTATAGCTTGCCGCCGCGCCGGCTGTCCATCACGTAGGGCGGATCGGCGTAGACGAACTCGGAGCCGGTGAACTGGTGGGACTCCAGCCAGGCCACGGCGTCGCCGTGGTGCAGCTCCAGGCCGGGCACGTCGAGCTGCTGCCAGACCTCGATCACCTCGGGATCAACGTCGATGCCGACGCTGCGGGCAGCGGGCCGCTTGCGCTCCAGGATGTTGCCGCCGCCCAGGTGCGTTTCGATGTACGTGTCGTGAGGCGGGATGTTGTTGATGATCGTCTGGTAGACGCCGGCACCGCCCTTGCCGCCGGGGTATCTCATGGCCTTCTTCCTGGAGTAAATCGGGACTTGGCCAGCATCGTCAGAAATGGCGATGCTGTCAAGGGAAGCCGGCCGGGCCTGCATCGTCAGAGCCGACGATGCGAAGCTGCTGGAGCGACCTGCAGCACCGCCAGGAATGGCGATGCCGGATCGCTCAGTAGGTGGGGATGTAGACCACCTCAATGTCCACGCGCTGGTTCTCGCGCCGGCCCTCGGCCGTCGAGTTGTCTGCCACGAAATCGGCGGCCGATGCGAAGTTCACCATGATCTTGAGCGGCGAGACGCCGCGCGCCACCAAGTACGACCTGGCCGAGAGCGCACGGCGTAGTGCAAGGGCCTCATCGGCCGCGCTGGGCCGTAGTGTGCTGGTGCGCCCGCTGATGTAGATGATCGCCGCATTCCTAGCGTCGGCCAGCAGCTCCAGGGCCTCTGGCGTCGGCTGGAATGTCGCGCTGCTGTCGGGGAAGGACACCGATACGCCGGACTTGATCGGCGTGCCGAAGTTGCCGGCGTCGCCGGCGGCCAGTGCGCTTTGCGCGCTGACCAGGAACGCCAGAGAGAGGGCCAGAAGAACGGGTTTTCGCATGGGGCAGGACTCCAATCAGAAGAACAGGTAGCCGGCCTTGCTCATGGGGATGCGGATCAACCAGAGCGAGGCCAGGTGCAGCGGGTAATAGGCGTAGAAGGCCCAGCGCAGGCGCGGCACGCGCACATCCACCCGCGAGGCCAGGAAGAGCACCGGCAGGGCTGCCAAGGCCCACAGGTTGCGATTGACGAACCACAGGGCCGCGCAGGCCAGCACCGCGACCGCCGCGGCGGCCCAGCTCGGCCGGCGCGTGTACGACCACACCGCCAGGCCGAAAGCCACGGCCGGCCACCAATATTCGACCGAGCTGCCGCCGACCAGGAACACCACGCCGGCGGCCGCCAGGTGCAGCTTGCCGCCACGTTCGACCAGGTAAGCCGTGGCCGTGACGACCAGCAGCGTGAACATCACGTTGAGCGGCCACCAACCGGCGTACAGGCCGCCGAGGGCCACGAAGGGCACGGAGGCCAGCGCGCCGAACATCGCCAGGCGCGACATGGTGCGGCCGTACACGCCGCGTTCGAGCGTGCCCGGCCGGGCCAGGTTGTAGGCCAGGACGAACACGAAAAGGGGGAGCGCCACGCGGCCGGCCTCGAACAGCACCGGCAGCGTCGCGTTGAACAGGTACTTGTTGACGTGATCGCCGGTCATGAGAACCAGTGCGAGCCACTTCAACGCTTCGACGGTTCCATCAGGAATCCGCAGGGCCTTCATCAGCGCCGGCCCCCGCGAATCGCGTAGGCGCGCAGCACCAGGAAGATGATGTAGAGCGCTGGCAGTGAGAGCACGAAGGCGATGGGCTTGCCGATCCACGCCGGCAGCGCCCACAGCAGAAGGCCCAAGGCGAAGATCGGGCCGAGGCCCAGCAGAAGCAAATCGAGCTGGTTCTTGGCCTGTCCTTCCGCCCACTTGCAATAGGCTTGAAGCAACCGGCCGACGCCCAGCGTATACCGCATCATGAAGGCGTGGAATTTGTCCATGTTTAGCCGCTAAATCGGAAGAGCCGGCCTACTCGGCCGACCCCTCGCGTGAAGTGTTGAAAGACACCGTGCGGGGCACGTAGCCGGCCACCGACACGCTGCGAGCTGCTGCGGCCGCTGGGGCGGCCTGCTGGGGTGCTGGTGCCGGCCTGGCCGCCGGCGTCGCCCGCTGGGCCACCGTCGCGGGCTGGCTGGGCGTCGAGGGCGTGGCCCCGGCCTTCGTCACGTCAAGCGTGACGAACCGAGCTTCGAGCCAATCGGCCCACTTCGACGCCTTGCGCATCAAGTCGGCCCGGTACACCGCGTTGTACTGCGGCGTGCGCGAGTGGTAGTTCGCCGCCTTCGTCCAGAGGTCGCCCTTGTCGTTGCGGATGTGCATCCGCAGCCGCCAGGCGGCCAGGTCGAACGAGTAGCAGCCGGCAGCCGCCACATCGTTCGCCGTGATGCCGTATCGGGCCAGGTCGCCCAGGTACGCGGTGTTGAACTGCATCGGGCCAACGTCATGCGTGCCATTCGAGTTGCGCACCCACTGGCCCGGCTTGCCGCCCTCTTTCTCGGCGACGGCCAACACGATGTTGACCGGCACCTCGTACTTGACGGCGGCCGAGATCGAGCAGACGACGCGCTCCTGGAGCTGCGGCGGCAGATCGGCGAAGAACGGCATGCCCTCCCCTCCCTCAGTTCAGCCAGGACTGACGGCGGCGCTCTTCGTCCTCGCGCCGGATGCGTTCGTTGTACTCGGCCAAGGCGCGGTCATAGTCGCGCGCTTCGACCCAATACCCGCCCCGCTCTGGCGTCCCGACATAGCGCGGCAGCGTGCCGCTGCTGGCGAAGTCGGTGTAGGCGTGGCCGGTGTAGGCCCCGCAGTAGTCAGGCAACTGGTTGCTGATGTACGTGCGCCCATCGTCGTAGCCGCCCGTCCACATCACCAACGTCGAGTTCAGCGACTGCGCGTCGCAACGGCCAGCGCCGCGCGAGATCGCCGACACGAGCGACTGCATTTCCGGCGTCTGGCTCGCCACCGGGCAAAGCTGGAGGAAGTTCAGGCGGGCGCGGATCGTGTCCGACAGCTTGCGCTTCGTGATGTTGAAGTACCGCGACAGCGACGGCGTGCATTCGCTCGGGCGCGTGCCCGACGACAGGCACAGGATCGCCTCGCAGGCCAGGCGCGTGTCGCCGGTCAGCACGTCTTGCGCGCTGGCCGTGCCGGCGGTCGATCCGAGGGCTGCCACGAGGGCGGCCAGGGCAAACAGTTTCTTCTTCATGGTTGGACTCTCCTTGGTTACGCAGTTGTGCCGTCGCGGCCTTGCTCGCGGTTGGCGAACGCAGCTACTTCGGACTCGGGATCGGCATCGGCGGGGCCGCCTGCCAGGCTGTTGTCGCCGAAGCTCGGCGCGGGCTGCTGGTCGGGCACGTCGATGTTCTCGGCCGTGCCGCTTCCTTGCGCCTTGATCGCGGCGGCGATCTTTCCGCCAGTGGTGTCGGCGATCCGCTCGGCTGCGGCTTCGCGCAGCCTCGCGGCTTTGGCCTTGGCAACATCGGCGGTTCCCTTCGCCAAGTTCGCGCCGGCGTCGGCGGCGATGCGGCCGGCCGTGCCGAGGGCCGATGCGGCCGATGCGAGCAAGCCGGGGCCGGTGCTGCCCGGTGCGGCCTGCTGCCCTTGCCCTGCCCCGCCGGCGGGCTTGGGTTCGTTCTTGGCGGCCTTGTCGGCACTGCTGCCGGTGCTGGCCGTCGAGCTGCTGCCCTGGCCGCCGGCGTCGGCTTTGCCGCCGCCCTTATCGCCGCCCTTCGAGCTGCCCGAGCTGCTGCCGGTCGAGGGGCTGCCGCCACCCGACGAAGAGCCACCGCCGGAGCTGCCGCTAAAGCCCGCAGCCTGAGCGAAGGGCGTGCTGCCGGTGCCGGCGTCGCCGCCGCCGCCCGCACCGCCGCCCGAGCTGCCGCCGCCCGAGAAGGCCGACATAACGTCCGTGCCTGCCGACACGTTCTCATTGGCCTTCGAGAAGGCGGCCATGACGGCAGAGGCACCACCGGCGGCCGAGGCTGCGCCGGCGGCCAGAGCGGCGCCGCCGGTCGCGGCCGCTGCTGCTGCCATGCCTGCGGCACCCAACGCAGCGCCTGCACCGAACTGGCCGATGCCGGCACCGCCCACGCTCGCGCCGGTGATGATCCCGGCGATGAGCGGCGGAATCTTGTTGACCAACGCCAAGAGGATGATGACGACGATCAGCATCACGCCCATTTCCTTGAGGCTGATGCCGGCGCTCATGCGCGAGTAGTAGTCATCGAGGAAGGTCTTGCCGATGCCCACCAGGAGCACCATTGCGAAGAGCTGCGCGGCCACGCCCAGGACGACCTTGTAGTAGTTGATCGCCATGTCGGAAGTCCAGCGCGAACCACCGAAGCCGAGGAAGAACACGCCGCCGTAGGCGAGCACCCAGCCCGACGCGAGCAGCAGAAGCATATTCACACCGACCAGGGCCAGGATGACCAGGATCGCCACGGCCATGAGGATGCCGGCCATGCTGTCCACCGGCGACCACACCGAGGACTGATCCATCACCTTGTCGAAGATCGCAAAGCCCACGTCCACGATGCCCGAGGGCGACAGAGCATTGCCCAGGCCCGTCGCGTTGCCGGCGAGCTGCCGCAACGACGCATAGATGGACGAGGCGAAGTTAGGGCCGTTGGTCAGCGCCCACCAGAAGAAGCCGGTAAAGATCGTGAAGCGGACGAACTCCGCGAAGAACTCGCCAATGTCGGCCTTGCGCAAGGCCATCATGCCGAACGTCCAGACCATCGAGATCACAACCAGCGTCCAGAAGAGCCAGGTTGCGGCCGTGGTGATGACACCGGCCCAGCCGCTCGCGGCGGCCTGGTAGCGATCCAGCACGCTATCGAACACGCCGGCGTTGTCGATGGCCGCGTGGGCATCGACCGCGAAGAACGCCAGCCAGACGAACAGCGGCAGGGCGAGGGTTTTTAGATTGGCTGGCATTCTCATCGTCAGCACCTCACCATTCGCGTTTCGGGCTGGGCTTGAAATCCCCACCACGACGCAAGCACAGCGACGAAAAAGCCTGCTGGACGCCCTTGTCCTCGATCTTGGCGATGTTCTCGGGCTTGCAGTTCTCGTCGTTCACTTCCGGCATGGGGGCCGTGGCCGGCTTGTTGTCGCAGCCGGCGACCAAGGCCGCCACGAGGGCGGCCGAGGCCAAGGACAGAGCCTTGATTGCTTTCATGAATCCCCCTTACCAGGTGCGCGCCGGGCTGGCCCGGTAGCTGCCCTGGCGCAGTTGTGCGGCCGCTGCCGCCTGCTGGGCTTCCTTGTCGGCGTCGGCCTGCATCTTGGTTGCCATCGCGTTCTGCTGCGCGATCAGCAGGCCACGAATCTGCAAGAGCTGGTTGGCCTGCTGGCTGGCGAGCTGGTTGGCGTAGCCGATGGCCTGCATTTGGCCCTGCGCGCCCTGCGCTGCCGATTGAAGACGCTGCAACGTCGCTGCATCGGCCGTGAGATTCGTTTGCTGCCTATCGAGGCCCTTGAACAAGGCATCGTTGGCCTTCTTCTGCGACTCGCTCGCGAGCTGGGCCACATTCCGAAGTGCTGCGCGTTCCGCGTCGGAGCACCCTGCCGCCGTAAAGCACGGCGAGTTCTTGTAGTAGTTCACGTCCTGGAACTTGCCGATGTAGCTGTCCAGGCTGCCGAGTTGGGTCTTGTAGTAATCCAGCGTGTTGACCGCGTTCATCAACCCGTTGATGGTCGATTGCGCCTGATCCCAGATATACGCGGCCGGGGCCATCGTGTTCTGGAGTTGGTTTTGATACTGCTGGAGCTGGGTGCTGTACTGCTCAATTTGCTTGAGCGTCTGGGCCACCGATTCGATGGCCGTCATGATGTTCTGCGACAGGTTGGTGCCGTCGATGACGGGGATGCCAGCCTGCACAGGTGTGACCGCCAGCGTGCTCGAAACAGCAATGACGAGGGCCAATTTAGCGGCTAAAAACTTCGGCTTCATGGTGCTTTTCTCCTATGGCGTTAGTAATCGAAGGAACGGTACGGCTTGGAAAACGTCATGTCCTTCGTGACCACGACGTTGAAGCGATACCCCGGCCGAATTTCCAGCGTCGGCGAAATGCTCAGGTTCTTGGCGATGATTTGCGCCGTAACCTGGCCGAGCTGCTGGCCGAGGGCTTCGCTTAGGGCACTGCTGGCGCTCGGTGCGCCATAGGTGTTTGTGGCCTGGTTCTGGCGTTGGCTGTAGGTGATGCCTGCTGTCACGCCGGACATGAGGAAGGCCGAGCCGAACAGGCGCACATAGTGGTTGTTCACCTGGTCGTGGAAGCCCGCGTATCCCGCGCTGTCCGCGCCTGGCATCGCGCCAATGTCCATCGCCTTGCCATCGGGGAACACGATGCGTTGCCACGCAACCAGCACGCGCGCTTGGCCGTAGGCCACGTCGCTCGAATACGAGCCGACGAGGCGCGATCCCTGCGGGATCAACAGGTGCTTGCCGGTCGGTGTGTCGTACACGTCCTGCGCGACCTGGGCCATGATTTGGCCCGGCAGATCGGAGTTGATGCCCGAAATGAGCGTGGCCGGCACGACGAAGCCCGCGCGCAGCTCGAACGGTGTGCGCGGCGCTTCCGGCTGCGAATCCAGCTTCCAGCGGTCGCCCTGCCCACCTTGGCCGAACTGCGCCATGCTGTTGCGCCCGCCGCCGCTGGTCGAGGTTTGCAGGAGCTGCGGCGCACCGCCCGCGCCCATGCCGCCGGCGGCCGGAGCCGCGCCGCCACCACCGACGCCCATGCCGCGAATCTGCGCCAGGCGTGCTTGATAGGCGGCGGTCGGATCGTTGCTGCGCTGCGCGTCGATTTGCTGCTGCACCGCTGCGATGCGGTTCAGCATTTCATCGCGCGTCTGCGGCGTGCCGGTGTAGGTGCTCGGGCCACCCGGCGCGGAGCCGTTGCTACGCGGGGCATCCACGCGCACGGTGGTCTTGGCCTTCACGGCTTCGCCGAACATCTGCATCTTCGCCATGCGGATGCGCTGGGCCTCGTCGTCGTTCACCGGCTGGCCCGGGTTGCCGGGGTTGGCCGGCGGGGCCGGCGGCGCGTCCGGGTTGGACGGCCGCGCGATCTCCAGCGGAGCCGACGCCGGGCCGGTCGGCATGTCGGGCACCTTGAGCGGGCTTGCCGGCTCGATCAAGCCGCCGGTCTTGTCGCCTGCGATCTCCTTGGCGAACATCGACGTGTTGCCGGCCTTCTCCTTGGGGCCGTCCGCCGGCGCGTTCTGCTTGGCCGCGCGATCCGCCGCGACCAGGGCCATGACCAGCACGAACGACAGCAGGACGCCGCCGAGGATGTACATGGGCATGTTGTTGACGCGACGGACGCCCGCCTTCTTGGACACTTCGCCAGGCGAAGCGTCAGGTGCCATCTGATCGGCGTTTTCTGTCATGGCGTCACTCCTTGCGCACCCAGTACCCGGCCGGCGCGAACGTGCCGTTTTGCGCCAGGTAAGGGCGGGTGATGGATTGATTGCCGACCATCAAGGTCAGGCGGTACAGGTTCGAGTCGCCAGCCTGGTCGAGCACGTAGCGCAACGGCAGGCCGCCCGACGCGGCCGTGGTGGCCGGTGCGCTCGCCTGCGATGCCGCCGAGGCCGGGGCCTGCGTGGAAGCGCCGGCCGGGGCGTACTCCAGGAGGGCATAGCCCTTGTCGCGCAGCGACTTGACGAGCGCCTGGCCGAACGGATCGGGCGTCGGCTGTTGCAGCTCCAGGCGCGTGCGCGCCGGCGCGTACAGCGTGGCGAGCTGCTGCACCGCGTCGGTGGCGAGCTTCTGCTGATCGAGCGCGGCCGACTGGACGAAGTTGCCGTACTGGCTGGTGGTTGCGCAGCCGCCGAGGCCCAGGGCGAGGGCGAGCAGCGCGAGAGAGACGATCTTGCGCATGGTCACTTCCTCCGGCTGATGGTCACGCGGTCTTGGCTACTGCCAACACCGGCAATCAGGATCGCGCGGTCAAACACCGTGTCCACGATGTAGCGATTGCCCTGCACGCGGTAATTGACCAGCACCGTTTCGTCGTCGGTGAACAAGCCGCCCTCTTTGCGCACGACCAGGAGCGTCGGCGCTTCGGTCTGCTGCATCGTGCCGGGCATTTCGATGATGGTCTTGCGGCCATCGTTGTAGACGCGCACAGGCTTCCAGCTCGCCGACCCGGACAGCTCATAGTCGAACGAGAGATCGCCCAGGTACTCGCCCGTCGCCGGCAGGGTGTTGTCGGTGCGTTCCTGCTTCTCGCGGCGCTGGATCGCGTCCCACTTGGCTTGCGCTTCCTCGGGGTACGTGAACGAGACTTGCGGCATGTACTCGGTGCGATGCGAGCGCAGGCGGAAGTGGTAGCTGCGGCGGTTCGTGGTCACAACCAGGCTGGTTTCGAGGCCCACGTCCATCGGCTTGATGATGAGGTGCTGAACCTCGGTCGCGCCGCTGCCGGTGATGGCCGGTTCCACCGTCCACCTGGCCGTGTCGCCCAGGTTGATCGAGTTCACTTGTTCGCCGGGCTGCAAGGCCACGTCGCACACCTGGAGCACCGCGCAAACGATGCTCGGCTGCTGCGCGCCGTACACGAACTTGATGGCACCGCCCGAGCCGGCCACCGGCTTGATGCCCGTCGCCGACCCCGCTTCCCACCGTTTGGCGATGGCGAGCGCCGCGCGCTCTTGAGCGGTCAGCGTCGGGTTGGTCTTGTTGAAATACTTGTCGGCAATGTCGTCGCCAGGGGCGGCCAGAGCCAGGGAGGGCACCGCCACAGCAGCGCCCACGATCAAAGCGGAGAGGGTTTTCTTCATGGTGGATGACCTCGAATTCATTGGATGCGGGACCAGGAGTAATCACGCACGTAGATGCTCAACGGGTTGTTCCGCAGTTGCTCATCGGTGGTGTTGGGCGTGACCTCGGCGATGTAGGTAGTCACGAGCGCGCGCCAGGTGACGGGCTGACCTTTCAGCGTGCCTTGGCGGTCGCGCGTGGTTTCCACCCACTCGACTTGCCAGGTGTCGGGCGTTTGCGGGATGACGGTCTTGATCTCGACGCTGACCATTTCCTTCTCGGCGCGCTTGAACGGGCTGGAATCGGGCGTGCCGTTCAACCACTCGTTCATCTTTGGCGTCGCCGGATCGTTGGGGGCGAGCATCGAGTACGCCTTGAACACGCACTTGCGCTGCAAGGCCACGTCAGGCGACACCATGCGCGCGCAGCTCATCCAGTCCGCAACGGCGGCGTGGATGACACGCGGATCGGCCTTCCCTGCGGCCTGCACCGGGCCGGCGGCCACCGTCTGGCCCAGCTTGTCCACCTCAACCACGTAGGGGATGAACTTCGACTGGCTGCCGATGTGGATCACGCCACCCACGCCGGCCAGCGCGATCAACAGCGACAGGATGCCGATCACCTGCCAGGTTTGGCGCTGCGAGACGACGCCGCCCACGTGATCGTTCCAGGTGCGGCGCGCGGCCAGGTAGGGGTTCTCGGCCTCGCCCGCACGGCGGCCGCCGGCGAGCGGTTCCTTCGAGCGGCGCGGATCGCGCGGCTCGGCGGAGTTGGCGGGCTTCTTGAAGATCAAGCCCTTGAGGGTGTCGGCGATGCTCATGCGGCCTCCAGGTAGTCGTTGAGATTCAGCCCACGGCCGGCCAGCCACTCATGCACCCATTCGTGGCCGAACTTGGCTTCGAGGCTCTTGATGGTGGCGACCGATTCCTTGTCGGACGCACCGACGAAGGCCAGGGCCATCGGCCCCAGGGCAAGGTCATAGAGACGGCGGCCGTTCTCCGAGACGTAGTAGTACTGACGCTTCGGAATGGCAGTCGCCAGGATTTCGATCTGACGCGCGTTGAGGCCCATACGGCGATAGAGCGCCGATGTGTCCTCATCCCTGGCGTAGACGTTGGGCAGGAAAATCTTGGTCGCGGTCGATTCCACGATCACGTCCAAGATGCCCGAGTTGGCCGCGTCGGAGAGGCTTTGCGTCGCCATCAGCACAAGGCAGTTGGCCTTGCGCAGCACCTTGAGCCATTCCCTGATCTTGGCGCGGAACGCGGGGTGGCCCAGCATCAACCAGGCTTCGTCCAGGATGATGACGGAGGGCTGGCCTTTCAGTGCGCGCTCGATGCGGCGGAACAGGTAGAGCAGCACCGGCAGCGCGAACTTCTCGCCCAGGTTCATCAGCTCTTCGATCTCGAACACCGTGAAGTCGGACAGCGACAGGCCGTCCTCTTCGGCGTCGAGCAGGTGGCCCATCGAGCCGTCCACCGTGTACTGCTTGATGGCCTCGCGGATCGCCTCGTCCTGAATCGTCACCGAGAACTCGGAGAGCGTGCGCGCGCCGCTGGCGTGCATGCTCATGATCGCGTTGCCGATCTCGTTGCGCTGCGCCGGCGTGGTGTTGACGCCGTTCAACGCCAGGATGGTGTCGATCCACTCCATCGCCCAGGCCCTATCCCCCTTCGTTTCGAGGAACTGGAGCGGGCAGAACGCCAGGCGGTCATCGTCGGCGGCCACCGTGAAATGCAGGCCGCTCTTGCCCTTCGTGGCCGCGCGGATGCCGGCCGCGAGTGGGTACATCGACATGCCCTTGTCGAAGGCGTAGATCGACATGCCGGCGTAGCGACGGAGCTGCGCGGCGATGATGCCCAGGTGCGTCGATTTGCCTGCGCCGGTCGGGCCGAACATGAAGGTGTGGCCCAGGTCGCGCACGTGCAGGTTCAGGCGGAACGGCGTAGCGCCCACCGTCACGCAGTGCATGAGCGCCGGCGACAGCGGCGGGTACATCGGGCACGGAGCCGTGGCGCTGCCCGTCCAGATCGAGCTTGTCGGCAGCAGGTCGGCCAGGTTCATCGTGTTGATGAGCGGCCGGCGCACGTTCTCGACGCCGTGGCCGGGCAAGCTGCCCAGGTACGCATCGAGCGTGTTGATGGGGTTTGAAGGCCAATGGAACGAAAACGTACGTTAAGAATGTAATTTATTGATATTCATAAAAATAAAAAAAGGATCGCTGATTGATCCTTTTTTTTTGCTATTTGAATTTCGATAAACATTAACCACGAGAATGCAGTAGCTCGGCTATCTCATGAGCAATTTCATCGATTGTATGAGTTGCAGTACTACGAGCAACTTTGTCTGCTAATGATGGACTAAAATCGACAACTTCTTGTTTTGTAATATTATGCCATATGGGAAGCAATATTTGCTCACCAGAAATAGCACGAGTGACGATTCCATCAAGTTCATAATTTGTCCAACCTTTGCTTATAAACGCCGGAGACAAAACTAGGGGTCTGACGCTCAGTGGAACGAAAACTCACGTTAAGCAATTGTGGCTGAGAAAAACCAAAGGATCCGGCGAGGATCCTTTGGTGTGCTGACATGACCAGTTTCTTTTGGGATATTTTTTCCCTGCATGAAGTCCTTTATGTCCTGATCATAATGCCATTAAAAATTCTATGCTATGGCTTCGCTATTTTAGACATTCCCTAACAGCTTTGTCTAAATCCGCCACATAAATTGGGGTAGGATGCCCAGATTTCATTTTCCATACAGTATATCCTCCCTTTGTTGCTTTGCCGCGCAGCTCTGTCTGCTTTCCTTCTGTGATAAATCTCACTAGAATCTTACTCCGACCATCTTCATGAATATTAAAAAGCTTGCGCGCTACGGCATCAGTCAATAGATGGCCCCCCTTGGTATCAAGGCAATAGACAAGGTCTGACTTCCATACTAAAAAGTCTGGATAAAATGAGCTTGTATCACCCTCTGTCAATAGTGGGATATGAAAACCGCCACTGCTCAGGTTTCTGTGCCAAGGGTAACCAGACCTATCTAAAGCCTCAGCAAAAGGAGCCTCGAACTTATTAAGTCCTGAGTACTTTTCATATAATGAATGCTCAAAGTGAGTAGCGTTACGAGGAACTCGAATAACACCAAATTGAAACGGAGAATCGCTTTCATATGCCAGCTCAGAGTTATCATAATATGCTGAAACTATTTCAGCAGCTAACTTATCTGCATACCTTGCGGCAGAACTATGTATCTGAACTCTAACATCAAATTTAGGATGTTTAAGATCAGTTATAGCAAGTGCTCTATTTGACCGTGTCCGTATAGCTGTATTAATCAACCACCTTAACCGAACGGGGTTTGTATTGCCTTCAGGCGTCCACTCAGTTGCTTTACTATCTCGCCCCAATGCGTCAAGCTCGACGAGCTGTGTTGCAATATGAGCTTGTCCCTGAGTATCTGCACTCCCTTCGACGAACGTAGGAAAATCGCTTAGAATTTCGGCTATTCGAATACACGCATCGCTAGCATCAACATGTACGTGATGGAGTTTAACATCCATGCCATCTTTTAAATTAAGATCTTCAGCAGTGCCTGCAGTACCGCTAAAATTATCCACTATTTCAATAGGTGCACCCTCAGCTTTTAGCTTATCCTTTACGGCATTTATTGCCGAGGAAAATACACTTTGATTGTCAACACGGAGAAAGAAGTGTGCAGAATTAATTAACTGATTATCATAATGACGTGCGCCATATTGCCTAAGAACACGGCCGATGATCTGCTCTACTTGGATTGACGACCCCATGCTTTTATCTATATAAGCAAGGTAACAAGCAGGGTCATCCCATCCCTCCTGAAGAGAGAGGTTGAAGATTATATGTTTGAAATTACCAGCCTGAAAATCCTCAAAATCATTCTCTCCCTTTGAGAAAAGATTGACCTCCGCTGGCTTGTTCCCATCCAAGAAAGACAAGTTTGCATAAATCGCAATTTCATTTGGGGGGATACCTTTCTCTTCGACCAAATAACGCCAAATACGAATAGGAGGTGCTTTCCGATGCATGAATGGCTTGGAGTGATCATCTTTTTCGCCGTCATCAGCAATGTTTGTTTTGCACACGTATATGGCTTTTGGACTGAATCCAAGACCTCGCTCGGAAATCTCAGCTTTTATCAATTCTAATCTTTTATGAAGATCATCAAGTGATTTTTCCATTGCCCCGGTAGTGCCGTCAAATTGAATAGCTTTTTTAACCAACTCGGCGCTAACAACTTTTTCACTGCTAATGGCTGTCGTAACGAATAACTGTGCATCAGGGCTACCATCAGCCCCGAGTGCACTAAGTTCCGCAAAGCGCTCATAATCATTAGAGGCTTCTTCAGCCCAAAGCTTTATCGGTTGGATAACAGCCTTATGAAAATTAGCTGGCAACTTTAAAGTCGCACTTGCAAGCAAATATGCATCAGGTTCCAATTCAGATAAAATTTCTGTTTGCTGCTCAGAAAGATTATGTCCCTCATCATACACAATTAATAATGGGCGCCGTTTAGCACCTGTTTTTCGTGCAATAAGTCGCTCCCATGGAGATGAATCGCCGAATAGATCAGCATCTTTCTTATATATATTTAAAGCCCCCTCAGATTGATCTCTGTTATTAAAAAGACCAGTAGTGGCCATGATCATCAAAGGTGTGCTCCCATCTTCGATATGCATAGGAGTTAGCTGAGCTATATTTATGATACGAAAACCATCTACGATTTCTGAATATTTTCCACCTGCACTAAAGTTAGAATAGGTCTGAGCAACTACTGACTTCGCTTTAGACATCCAGTGACCTGCCCCCACGATTAGATACAACACTCAGTTAGTAACGTCGGAATCTTCATTCTCAGAATGACCCTTTCTCCAGCCCGCTGCAAATTCAGACGGTGTCTGATAATTCAGCGTGGAGTGCGGGCGGCATTCGTTATAATCCTGCCGCCAGTCATTAATAATTTTCCTGGCATGAACGATATCGCTGAACCAGTGCTCATTCAAACATTCATCGCGAAATCGTCCGTTAAAGCTCTCAATAAATCCGTTCTGCGTTGGCTTGCCCGGCTGGATTAAGCGCAACTCAACACCATGCTCAAAGGCCCATTGATCCAGTGCACGGCAAGTGAACTCCGGCCCCTGGTCAGTTCTTATCGTCGCCGGATAGCCTCGAAACAGTGCAATGCTGTCCAGAATACGCGTGACCTGAACGCCTGAAATCCCAAAGGCAACAGTGACCGTCAGGCATTCCTTTGTGAAATCATCGACGCAGGTAAGACACTTGATCCTGCGACCGGTGGAAAGTGCGTCCATGACGAAATCCATCGACCAGGTCAGATTGGGCGCCGCCGGACGGAGCAGCGGCAGACGTTCTGTTGCCAGCCCTTTACGACGTCTTCTGCGTTTTACGCCCAGGCCACTGAGGTGATAAAGCCGGTACACGCGCTTATGATTAACATGAAGCCCTTCACGGCGCAGCAACTGCCAAATACGACGGTAGCCAAAACGCCTGCGCTCCAGTGCCAGCTCAGTGATGCGCCCTGATAAATGCGCATCAGCAGCCGGACGGTGAGCCTCATAGCGGCAGGTCGACAGGGATAAACCTGTAAGCCTGCAGGCACGACGTTGCGACAGACCGGTCGCATCACACATCAACATCACGGCTTCCCGCTTCTGGTCTGTCGTCAGTACTTTCGCCCAAGAGCCACCTGAAGCGCCTCTTTATCCAGCATGGCTTCGGCAAGCAGCTTCTTGAGTCTGGCGTTCTCTTCCTCAAGCGACTTCAGGCGCTTAACTTCAGGCACCTCCATACCGCCATACTTCTTACGCCAGGTGTAAAACGTGGCATCGGAAATGGCATGCTTGCGGCAGAGTTCACGGGCGGGTACCCCAGCTTCGGCTTCGCGGAGAATACTGATGATCTGTTCGTCGGAAAAACGCTTCTTCATGGGGATGTCCTCATGTGGCTTATGAAGACATTACTAACATCGGGGTGTACTAATCAACGGGGAGCAGGTCACCAGAATATTATGGGTTCTGAAGAAAAATGAGATCTTAGTAGGGTAACGGCTTGTGCTAATACTGGTGTCTTGCCTGCTCCTGTAAGTGCAGATAATGCCTGAAAAAATGGTCGCGGTTTTGGCCCTTTGCTAGGGCGATATGGATGCCCAGCGAAAAATGCGTAGCGGTCTACGATTGTCTTTGCAGCATCGGCTTGAAATACTTTAAGTTCAAAATCAGGCATCAGTATCATTCTCATTATTGAAGGAGTCCTGACGCTGGCTGAAACCTATGTGCTCAAGAACCCTATCTGGGATTTTATAAAATTCGACACTACTACCGGTGTATGGAGCAAGGGCAGCATACACATGATAATGTGGGGCTAAACCTGCCTGCCTAGACTCTTCAGCTATTTCCCTGAATGCTGCTTTAGTCAGGGCTGATGGTTTATCTGGAGCCCCCCAAATTAAGAAGAACCCTTCTTGTTTCGAGTTAACCGCAAATAGATGCCGATTCGGCTGAGTAGGTAGCCTTCTGAGATACGACTTTGCTTTTTCTGCTTTATCCCAATAACTTGTGAGTAATAGATCTATCATTTCCTCACGAGCAAGCGTATTCACCGCATCAGCGTCTATTTTTTCGCGCTTTAGCTCAATAAATCGAAATCCCCCCACTAATGGTTCTTTTTTAGTTTTAGACCAATCACCTGAAATCACACGCTTTACACGCTCAGCTGTGAGGGTTTTTGCATAGTGGTCACCTTTCTCAGTATTGCCTTGTTCAATTAAAATGAATCGTCTATTTGTATCGGCTTCTTTATTTAATTCAAGCACTGCATGCCCCGTAGTTCCAGAACCTGCAAATGGATCTAAAACAATGCCGTCCGGACGACACCAGAGTTGGATGATTTTGGTCATCAATTTGAGAGGTTTTACGGTAGAAAAACCATGCCCTTGACCAACAACAGCTGTTAGTTCGGCCACACCATCTGCAGATCGACCCGACTCCGAGTAATCCCAAGATGTAGAGCCTAAATCAATGTCAGTCAGGATTTCGGAGGCAAGATCGGTATCTGACCAGTATGTTACGGGCACTTTCCCTTTCTTTATTTGTTCAAGATAAGTTTTGACGCGGGGTCTACCCAGACCGTCCCGGCCAAACCAAAGAAATGGCCAGTTATTTTTTGCAAGCCGGGCATATGCTTTCTTAGATACTGAGCTCGCGATAGCTCCTGGTTGTTGGCCTTTAACAACCAAAGCTTTTCCACGACCATCTCCTATATCGCGTTCTTCGTACTCAGGTCCCCAAGCGTTCAGCCATATTTTTACATTCTTCTTAGGATGCCTCCACGCACCATTACCAGCTGGGTAATGCACAACTCCTGTGAATGGAGACTGGATACCATAGTCGTCCTTAGCTGAATAACTTTTTGCAGTAAGATTTCCCTCACGCCAGTCGTTTCCCGGGTCGTTGTCTGGATTGGAGTATCTCTTGTTGTCAGCCTCTCCACGAGCGAGCGATGCCGTCCGTACACGGGTTATATCTTTCCCGTATACCAGTACGTACTCGGTTGCCGTCGAGACATGTTTATTATCAGGTCTCGCAGCCGCGGACTTTTGCCAGTTAATAATTGCTAAACGATTATCCTCGCCAAATATCTCATCCATGAGCATTCCTAGGCGGAAAAGTTCCCGATGATCGATACAAATCGCCATCACGCCACCTGGTTTCAGCATCTCCCTCATCATCCAAATTCTGGGGGTCATGAAGCGCAACCATTTGCTATGCTTCGAACCGTCGTCTTTAGGAACTACATCGCCCAAATCAGGGTCGTTGGGATCTTTATCCCATTTGTCGTTATAACGGAAATCCTCTCCGGTATTGTAGGGAGGGTCTGTCAGTACGAGATCAATCTGCCCTCTATATTTATAGAGAGTGACCATTGCGGAAAGATTTTCTCCATCCCAAATCTCATTTTCAGCCTGAGCAAGCTCTTCACCACAAGAATATTTTTTTATAATACTGAAGAGCTTAGGCTTCACCTGTCTGATTATTTGCCACGGAGCTGTTCGGCCGGTGTAATTCATAACGATGCCATTTTTACCGGCGTCGACTAGTGCCGCATCATGCTCTTGAAGCATTCGGACCAGTGCCGCCCTAGGCAGTTGTTCGTAATCCATAATTGCCCTTTATCGTTCATGCTAATAACAGTAGACATAGCTTTATACGAGGTTATTTCCTATCGTGTTCAGCCTACTAGTGACGTTCCATCATGTGTACCACTACGTAGTAGCGAGAATTTTGTAGACTGTGGAACGTGCAATCTTTAACTGTCTGGATATGCTGGTTGCGCCAAGACCTTGTTCACGAAGACAGTGAACTTTAGCTTTATCCACTGTTGGTTTGCGGCCAAATTTAATCCCTTTAGACTTGGCCTCTAACCTTCCTTCATTTGTTCGTTCAAGGATGCGAGTACGCTCTGCTTGAGCTACTGCTGAAAGAATGGTGACGATCATCTTCCCCATCTCCCCATCGGTACTAATCCCGTCATCAATGAACCGGACAGCCACGCCCTGGGCGTCAAATGTTTTAATCAGTTGGATCATATCGGCAGTGTCGCGGCCAAGACGGTCAAGTTTCTTGACCAGAATGACATCACCTTCCTCCACCTTCATACGGAGCAGATCCAGCCCCTCCCTGTCGGCAGAGCTGCCGGATGCCTTGTCGGTAAAGATGCGGTTGAATTTCACCCCCGCGTCTTTGAGCGCCTTGACCTGAATATCGAGAGACTGCTGACTGGTTGATACCCGTGCGTAACCAAAAAGTCGCATAAAAATGTACCTTAAATCGAATATCAGACACCGTATGTCTATTATGGCAAAAATACGATTTAATAGACAGTCCATGCCTGCCGTTTTATGCTGTCTTATAATTCATAATATTTCGGACGGTTGCGAAATTGTTAATTCATGACCATCAGGCAGGGAGGCCGGTATGCCCGTCGATTTTCTGACCACTGAGCAGGAACTGAATTATGGTCGCTATGTTGCAGAACCCAATGACGTGCAGCTGGCGCGCTATTTTCATCTTGATGAGCGGGATCTTGCCTTCATTAACCAGCGGCGGGGAAGGCATAACCGGCTGGGAATTGCGCTTCAGCTCACCACCGCCCGTTTTCTGGGCACCTTTCTGACAGACTTAACCCGGGTTCTGCCAGGTGTTCAGCAATTTGTCGCGGTGCAGCTTAATATTCGCCGTCCGGAAGTCCTTACCCGCTACGCAGAACGGGTTACCACCCTCAGAGAGCATACTGCGCTGATTAAGGAATATTACGGTTACCATGAATTTGGCGATTTCCCCTGGTCTTTCCGCCTGAAGCGCCTGCTGTACACCCGCGCATGGCTCAGTAATGAGCGACCCGGCCTTATGTTTGATTTTGCCACCGCGTGGCTGCTTCAGAATAAGGTCCTGCTGCCCGGAGCAACCACACTTGTACGTCTCGTCAGTGAAATACGCGAACGGGCAAATCAGCGGCTGTGGAAGAAACTGGCCGCGTTGCCGGACAGCTGGCAGACCGCCCGCGTGACGGAGCTTCTGGACATTCCTGAGGGGCAGCGTACTTCACCGCTGGAGCAACTGAAAAAGGGACCGGTCACCGTCAGCGGCCCGGCATTTACCGAAGCGCTGGAGCGATATATCCGGCTGCGAAACCTGGAATTTTCCCGACTGAATTTTACCGGTCTGCCTGCTATACAACTGCGTAATTTGGCCCGTTACGCAGGCATGGCGTCGGTAAAATATATCGCGCGAATGCCACAGCAGAGAAAACTGGCCGTACTCACAGCATTCGTTAAAGCGCAGGAGACTGCGGCGCTGGATGAGGCCGTTGATGTGCTCGATATGCTGATACTGGATATCACTCGTGCGGCGAAGAAAACGGGGCAGAAAAAACGGCTCAGGACGCTTAAAGATCTTGATCGTGCTGCGCTAATATTGGCGCGGGCATGTTCATTGTTGCTGGATGAACAGGCTGACGATGCTGAACTGAGGGAGACCATATTCAACAGCATACCGAAAAGCAGGCTGGCAGAATCCGTCAGCAAGGTAAATGAGCTGGCCCGGCCTCAGAACAACAATTTCCATGACGAAATGGTGGAGCAGTACGGGCGGGTAAAGCGCTTTCTTCCGGCGGTATTGCGCGACCTGCATTTCCAGGCAGCGCCAGCCGGAGAACATACGTTGTCCGCCATTCATTATCTGACCGAACTGAACGGCTCGAAAAAGCGCATCCTGGACAATGCGCCTGAACATATTATTACCGGCCCCTGGAAACGCCTGGTATACGATGCGGAGGGCCGGATACAGCGTGCCGGTTACTCGCTTTGTCTGCTGGAGCGCCTTCAGGATGCACTACGTCGAAGGGACATCTGGCTCGAAAACAGCGATCGCTGGGGAAATCCCCGCGAGAAGCTGTTGCAGGGGGAAGAATGGCAGGCTCAGCGGGTCCCCGTTTGCCGGGCGCTGGGACATCCCACTGATGGACATAAAGGCGTGCAACAGTTGGCGGTCCAGCTAGATGAAACCTGGAAAACCGTCGCATCCCGCTTTGAAGGAAATGCGGAGGTTCATATTTGCCATGACGGTAAACATCCTTCCCTGACTATCAGCAGCCTGGAGAAACTGGAGGAGCCACCATCGTTGCATCGTCTCAACAGTCGGGTAAGGCTGCTACTCCCGCCAGTAGATTTGACGGAACTGTTGCTTGAAATAGATGCCAGAACGGGATTTACACGTGAGTTTACGCATGTCAGTGAATCCGGGGCCCGGGCACAGGATCTGCACATCAGCCTGTGCGCGGTCCTGATGGCAGAGGCCTGCAATATCGGGCTGGAACCGCTGATAAAGCACAATATACCGGCGCTGACGCGCCACCGGCTTAGCTGGGTAAAACAGAATTACCTCCGGGCAGAAACGCTGGTCAGCGCCAATGCCCGCCTGGTTGATTTTCAGTCCACACTGGAGCTTGCTGGCCGCTGGGGTGGTGGCGAAGTGGCTTCAGCTGATGGCATGCGCTTTGTCACGCCGGTGAAAACCGTCAATTCAGGACCTAACAGAAAATATTTTGGTTCCGGACGTGGCATCACCTGGTACAACTTCGTCTCTGATCAGTACTCTGGATTCCACGGCATCGTTGTCCCCGGCACATTACGAGATTCCATTTTTGTGCTGGAAGGCCTTCTGGAGCAGCAGACAGGGCTGAATCCGGTTGAGATCATGACAGACACAGCCGGTACCAGCGACATTATTTTTGGCCTCTTCTGGCTGCTGGGATACCAGTTTTCCCCCCGGCTTGCCGATGCCGGTGAAGCGGTATTCTGGCGAGTGGATAAATCGGCAAATTACGGTGCACTGGACGAACTGGCACGTGGTTGTGCCGATCTGTCGAAAGCCGAGGATCAGTGGGATGAGATGATGCGAACCGCCGGTTCGCTGAAACTGGGCACCATTCATGCTTCAGAACTCATTCGCTCTTTGCTGAAAAGCTCGCGCCCATCAGGGCTGGCACAGGCGATCATGGAAGTGGGGCGCGTCAACAAGACGCTGTACCTTCTTAATTATATTGATGATGAGGATTATCGTCGGCGGATCCTGACGCAGCTAAACCGGGGGGAAGGCCGCCATGCTGTGGCGAGGGCGATCTGCTACGGGCAGCGCGGTGAGATCAGAAAGCGCTATCGTGAAGGTCAGGAAGATCAGCTGGGGGCACTGGGCCTGGTCACTAACGCAGTGGTACTGTGGAACACACTTTATATGCAGGAAGCCCTGAGCTGGATACGCAGTAATGGAGAAGAAATCGGGGTTGAAGATATCGCCCGGTTGTCCCCACTGATGCACGGGCATATCAATATGCTGGGGCATTATACGTTTACGCTACCGGAGGATATTTTGAAGGGGGAACTGAGAGAACTAAATTTCAATTTAAACAATGAATTAACTTCTTAGCGTACGTTTTCGTTCCATTGGCCCTCAAACCCCTTGATCGTCTCGATACGGGCCGCGAAGGCCAGGCGGTTGACGGCCTTCTCGACCAGGAGCGCGGAGGCCGCCAGGCGCTCCCGATCCTCGTCCATCAGCACGACCACGCTGGTGTAGTAGCCGGCCGCCACCAAGCCGCTGTTGACCTCGGCGATGGCCGCCTCGGCGTCGCCGACCATCGCGGCCGCGTCCTGGTTGATCGAGCCGGTATTCGTGTTGAACACCTGATCGAAGAAGCCGCGAATCTTCTGCTTCCACTTCTTGCGGAACTTGTCCAGGTGCTTCAAGGACTCGTGCTGATCCATGAAGATGAAGCGGCTCGACCAGCGGTATTCGCTGGGCAGCTCGGCCAGGGCCGAGAGCACCCCAGGCGTTGACTCCAAGGGGAAGCCTTCGATGGCGACCACCTGGATGAACTTGCGCCCGATCTTGGGCACGACGCCGCCCCACAGCTCTTGCCCGCCGATTACCGCATCGAGGTACATCGGATTGCTGGGCAGCATGACCGGGTGATGGAGGCCCGTCACGCAGAACTGCAACCAGCTCAGGAAGTCATCGTGCGTGACTTCCCTGCCCTCTTCCGACACGACTTTTTGGCCGCGCAGGCGCGTCATCTTGACCGCCGAGGACAGGCGCGATTCCAGGCTGGTGATCTCGCGCTTGAACTGCGCAATCAGGCCCGTAGTGCGCGCCGTATGGTCGGGAGCCACCGCATCGTCATCGAACATGAGTTCGACAAACTTGCGCTGGGCCAGTACTGGCGGGAACCACGTGACGGTCAGGACAAAGTAGCCCTCGAACATCGCGCCCAGGCCCTCGAACAAGCGCCGGCGTTCCTCGTCAATGGCGAAGGAAACGGAGTCGGGGAACGATGACACGCCCCGCTCCGAGTAGTTCGGCGCAGGCCGACGCACAGCATCGACATGCACCATCCAGCCGTTCCCCAGGCCCGCCAGGGCCTGGTTGATGCGGAACGACACCATTTCCCGCTGTTCCTCGGTGCTGCTGGCGTTGTCATCCCCCTTGTACAGCCAGGCGGCCATAAAGGAGCCGTTCTTGCCCACGATCACGCCGTCATCGACCACGGCGGCGTAATTGAGCAGATCGGCCAGGCCGGCATCCTTGGCGCGATGCTTCTTGAGCTTCAGCTCGGCATCGACAGCCCGGATGCGGGCAAAGAGGATGAGCAACAGAACCGCACCGAGCACAGCAATGGCAATTGCGATTGCTTCGATCATTTGTATTGCTTCCCTTGACTCGGCGTGTTGTCACGGAAGGGCGTGCTGCGAGCCGGGTAGTACGGCTTGTACCGGCGGTGCCGCAGGTACACGTGTCGCAGCTTCGGATCGGCCTTCGCCATGAGGCGCAGCGCGAAGAGCGCGCCGAACCACAAGGCGATGCCGAACACCGTTGCCCTCACTTCTTGGGCGCTGAAAATCAGCGCGCCGGCCAGCAGGCCCGAGAACATCACCAGCTCACGATCCCCGCCCATGAACAGGTTTTCTCGGTTGCCGGCCCTACGGATGGGGATCGCGCGCAGAGCCATGACTTACCCCGCGATGTGGCCGCGCTCGGCCCAGCGCATGACGGCTTCGCCGGGGAAGCCGGCCACGTCCAGCGCGGCGACCTTGACCTGGTGCAGCGCGCCATCGGTCAGGGCGGCGATTTCCGCGCCACGGCCGAAGAACGTGCTCATCATGTTCTGCGCGCCGACCAGCAGGGCCATGACCAGGACGATGAAGATCAACGTGCGGAAGAAGCCGTTGAGTTCGCCGCCGAAGATGAGGATGCCGCCGGCGACCACGATGCCGATGATCGACAGCGCGAAGGCCACCGGGCCGGTGACGGAGTTGCGGAGGTTGGTCAGCCAGCTCTCATACGGCAGAGAGCCGCCGGTGCCCTCGGAGGCGAATGCGTGCTGGGGGGCCAGCAGGAAGAACGCCAGGAGGGCGAAGAGGCCCATGTAGAACAGGGCGTTGCGGTTGAGGCGGAATGCC
This sequence comes from Enterobacter cloacae complex sp. ECL352, assembly GCF_020149545.1. Classification (NCBI taxonomy): domain Bacteria; kingdom Pseudomonadati; phylum Pseudomonadota; class Gammaproteobacteria; order Enterobacterales; family Enterobacteriaceae; genus Enterobacter; species Enterobacter cloacae complex sp. ECL352. The sequence goes on along the minus strand of NZ_CP083711.1, from coordinate 44,191 downwards.
GGGAAGGTTGCTTGCATTGGTCGTAACTCCTAGTCAGAGGGTTTTGGTGATGTACTGGCCGTTGGCGAACCCGGAAACCTCCAAGATTTCCTGGATGCGCCGCGAGCCTTCGACGCGGGCGATATGAACAACCACGTGAACCGCCTCGCCGATAAGCGGTTCAATGGGTTTCGGGGAATCGGGGTGCATGCTGATGAGCATGGCGAGCCGATCCAATCCAGCTTTGGCGTTGTTTGCGTGCAGGGTTGCAGCACCTCCTTCGTGCCCGGTGTTCCAGGCCATCAACAGATCAAGGGCTTCGGGGCCGCGCACCTCGCCGACCAGGATTCGGTCGGGGCGCATGCGGAGGGTGGTTTTCAGCAGCGCCGTCATGTTCACGTCGATGCTGGTGTGGTACTGGACGTAGTTCTCGGCGGCGCACTGGATTTCGCCGGTGTCCTCGATGATGAAAACCCGCTCGGTCGGGTCTTGAATCACCATCTCGTTGATGATCGCGTTCACCAGCGTGGTCTTGCCCGAGCCGGTGCCGCCGATCACAAGGATGTTCCGGTGCGCGCGCACCGCTGCAATCAATGCCTCGCGCTGCGGCGCGGTCATGATTCCGCGTTCGACGTACTGATCGAGCGTGAAGATGGCGACGGCCTTCTTCCGAATGGCGAAGGTGGGTGCGGGCACAACCGGCGGGAGCTGGCCGGCGAAGCGACTGCCATCAAGGGGCAGCTCGCCTTCCAGGATCGGCTTGGAGCGCGTGACTTCCTTGCCGTGGTAGCCCGCGATGGTTTCGATGATGGCTTGCGCCTGCGCGACGCGCAGCGTGCCGATGCACTTCATCGGCTCGCCCAGGCGTTCGAGCCAGAGCTTGCCGTCCGCGTTGAGCATGATTTCAACGGTCTTGGGATCGTTGAGGGCGGCCAGCAGCTCCGGCCCCATGTCGCGTTCGAGCTTCTTCTTCGCCCGTTCCTTGATGCTGTTGTGTTCTGGTTTCTGGTCGGTCATTCCGTATGCCCTGTATGCCGTTGCGTTTCGCGCATTCTACACAGGTGCATACGATATACCGAACTAATTTCGACCGCAACACCGAAGCGCACAAGGGTGACTTCGGCCGCGACGTTGCATCGCGGATTGCAGGGGCGAAAGAGGCGACAACGCGGCGCATGCTCCGTGCGCCCTCGCGCCGAACCCGTGGCGTTTGCGTTATGGGTTGTCCGGGGGTTGAGCCACCCCGGCGGGCTTTAGCGGCTAAAACTTGGCTGGCTCTTGTGGCTCAGTTCCGCGCCGCTTCCCTTCCCTTCTCACATCCTGGCGTCAACTCCCTCTAAGTTTCTTCCTTGTCGCTTCGCCCCACTTCTTGACGATGAACGCCTGGTGTTCTGGCAGCACGGCCGCCACGCGCTCGAAGCCTGGCGGCAGGCTTCGGGGTGCCTTGCCGCCGGCCAGGGCGTCAAGGGCTTCTTTGTCCAGGTCGGTCGATTCAAGCAGGAGCGGCAGGGGAGTTTCAAGGGCCTGCGCAATGTCCTCCATCACCTTTAGGGAGGGGTTGGCTTTGCCAGTAGTGAGATCGGACAGGAAGGAGATCGAAACCCCCGACCTGTCCGATAGCTCCTTTTTCGTCATGTGCCGCTCATCGAGCAGCCGGAGCACGTTCGTGAAGAAGATGTAGTTGTACAAGGCCCGTATGCCTTCTCGGTGCGGGCGGCAGAAAATTTTAGCCGCTAAAGTTCTTGACCACGGACGCAGGTTTAGCTAAACTGACGACTCCATTAGCGAAAGGAGCATGACGAATGAGCCACAACCTGTTCCAGTTTATCGGTAATCTTACCCGCGATACCGACGTTCGCCATAGCGAAAACAGCGCCCGCGCCGTTTTCGACCTGGCTGTCAATCGCGTGTGGCGCAACGCAGCCGGTGCGAAGCAGGAGCAGACGGACTTCTTCCGCATCAAGTCGTTCGGCGGCCTGGCCGAGAACGCGGGCAAGTACCTGGGCAAAGGCTCCAAGGTGTTCGTCCAGGGCCGCATCGAGCCGACGAAGTACGAGAAGGACGGCAAGACCGAATACGGGTTCGATTTCATCGCCGAGGAAATCGAATACCTGGACACCAAAGCGCCAGGCGGCGGCCAGTAAGGCCAGGCCCGGCCACGGCCGGGCAGTATGCTAGGAGGGAGATTAGATGCAGAACGAGTTCAACGAGCAGGAATACAGGCGCAAGCTCATCGAGGGCGGGCTTAGCGAAGCCGACGCCACCGACCTTGCCGCCCGTACCGCCGCCGCTCGCAGGGACTCGGGCAGCGCCGGCGGGGCCTTCCGCCCCGCCGGTTCCCTCTTCGAGCTGCCGGCCACGGCCGGCGACAACGAGGCGGCTTTGCCGCCGAAGCTACCGACGCCGGCAAGTGCCGCCGTCGAGCGATCCGAGCGCATGGCGCAGGAATCGGCCGAGCTTGCGCGCACGATGGGCCTGCCGCCCGAACCGCGCACCGCCGTGAACAAGATGGCCGAGCAGATCGGCGCGCTGGCCCAGGACAAACGGAGTAGTGCGATGGCGACCAAGAAGCGAACGGCCGGCGGTGAGCTGGCCGAGAAGGTCAGCGAGGCCAAGCAGACGGCCTTGCTCAAGCACACGAAGCAGCAGATCAAGGACATGCAGCTCTCGCTGTTCGACCTGGCTCCCTGGCCGGATCACATGCGGGCACTGCCCAACGACTTCGGGCGGTCGGCGATCTTCACCGTCCGCAACAAGAAGGTGCCGCGCGCCGCGCTGCAAGGCCAGTCGATCTACCACGTCAACAAAGACGTGGAGATCACCTACACCGGGATCGAGCTGCGCGCCGACGACGACGAGCTGGTATTCGCCCAGGTGCTGGAGTACGCGAAGCGCACCGCGCTCGGAGAGCCGGTTTCCTTCACGTTCTACGAGCTTTGCCAGGACTTGGACTGGTCAATCAACGGTCGGTACTACACAAGGGCCGAGGAATGCCTGACGCGGCTCCAGGCGTCGGCCATGCAGTTCTCATCCCAACGCATCGGCCGGCTCGAATCGGTGTCGCTGATCCGGCGCTTCCGCGTCCTGGATCGCGGCAAGCGCACGTCGCGCTGCCAGGTCGAGATCGACGCCGAAATCGTGGTGCTGTTCGCCGGCGACCACTACACGAAATTCGTGTGGGAGAAGTACCGCAAGCTGTCGCCCACCGCGCGGCGCATGTTCGACTACTTCGCCACCCACAAGGAGCCGTACCCGCTCAAGCTGGAGACGTTCCGGCTGATGTGCGGCTCGGATTCCACCCGGCCGAAGAAGTGGCGCGAGCAGGTAGGCGAAGCGTGCGACGAGCTGCGCGAAAACGGCCTGGTCGAAAGTGCGTGGGTGAACGACGACCTGGTGCATTGCAAGCGGTGATCGCCCCCCTGCCCTCCCCTGGAGCCGCCCGAGATCGAGGCGGCTTTTTTTCTCGAGCATCGCCACTTCCGGCGAGGCAGTACCGCGCACCAGCCCGCGCACGTCGAGCTGCAGCATCGTCACTTCCGGCGAGGCTGGCCACGTCCTGGCCACGGTCGACCATCGCCACATCCAACGATGCCCCGAGGGCCCCATCGCCAGTTCCGACGATGACGGCCGCCGCTGGATCTCGCATCGCCACTTCCGACGATGAGATCCACTCTTTGACATTTGAGGGGCCAAGCTGCGGGGGATTCTCCCGGCCGGCGGCCGCGAGAACCGGCTATGTCGTGCTACGCATCGAGCCAGGCGGCCACGGCCGCCCGTCTCGCCCCTGGCGGGCTTCCAGCGCCTTCCCGACGCTCACCGGGCCGGTGGCCCTCGCCGCTAGGCTACGAGGCCCTGGCGGGCCTTTCTGGCCCCTTCTCGGGGCCATAGAGGGCCGGCGCTGCCTGGTCGGCCTTGTGGGCTTCCGCGCCGACAATCCCACCACTGCGCAGATCGACGACGGGCTGGTAGTGCAGTTCAAGCTGCCCGCGCTCGACCGCTTGGGCCAGTTCCGGCGTCGTCCATCCATCCGGCCGGAAAGCGCTCATTCTCTTTCCCTGAATGCCCGCAACGCCCGCGACAGGGACAGAAGGAACAGGCCGGTCAAACCGAGCGCCGCGATGACCCAATGCTCGCCGAGGAAAGCACCGGCGGTTGTGCCGGCCAGCACGACAGCGAGGATGGGCAGGTGGCAGGGGCAAGTCAGCACAGCCAGTCCGCCCCACAGGTAGCCGGTGATCGGTTTGTGCGTCTCGGACGGCAAGCGCTCGGGGTTGTTCATGGCAGACTCTCCGCGTGCTGTGCCGGCTCGGTCGGCAGGGTGGCCAACTGCACTTCCAGATCGGCCAACGCTTCGCGCCGACGCTCGACGAACTGACGCAGCAGGGCAAGCTGCGCGGCCGCTTCGTCGCCGTCCGCCGCATCCAGCGCCCGGCACAGCCGCGCCAGCGCGTCGAGGCCGATGCCCGCCTCGAAGGCCGCCCGCACGAAGCACAGCCGTTGCAAGGCGGCGTCATCGAACAAGCCGTAGCCGCCTGGTGTGCACGCCACCGGGCGCAGCAATCCGCGCAGCAGGTAGTCGCGCACGATATGCACGCTCACCCCGGCATCAAGAGCCAGCCGGGACACCGTGTAGGCGTTCATTGAACACCTCCTTTTTCTCACCCGGCGCAGCAGGAAAGCTGCTTCACATCCTTGTTGAAGGTCTGCGCCGCGAGCTTCAACCCCTCGACCATCGTCAGGTAGGGGAACAACTGGTCGGCCAGTTCCTGCACCGTCATGCGGTTGCGAATGGCCAGAGCCGCCGTCTGGATCAGTTCACCCGCTTCCGGCGCGACCGCCTGTACGCCGATCAGCCGATGGCTGCCTTCCTCGATAACCAACTTGATGAAGCCGCGTGTGTCGAAGTTGGCGAGCGCACGCGGCACGTTGTCCAAGGTCAAGGTGCGGCTGTCGGTCTCGATCCCGTCGTGGTGGGCTTCCGCCTCGCTGTAGCCCACGGTCGCCACTTGCGGATCGGTGAACACCACGGCCGGCATTGCGGTCAGGTCGAGCGCCGCATCGCCGCCGGTCATGTTGATCGCGGCACGGGTGCCGGCCGCTGCCGCCACATAGACGAACTGCGGCTGGTCGGTGCAGTCGCCGGCCGCGTAGATGTTCGGGTTGCTCGTGCGCATGCCTTGGTCGATGACGATGGCACCTTGCGCATTGACAGTGACCCCCGCTGCGTCCAGCGCGAGGCTGCGCGTGTTCGGTGTCCGACCGGTGGCAACCAGCAGTTTGTCGGCGCGCAATTCACCGTGCGTGGTGGTCAGCACGAATTCACCGTCCATATGGGCGACCTGGCTGGCTTGCGTGTGCTCCAGCACCTCGATGCCCTCGGCACGGAAAGCGGCTGTCACCGCCTCGCCGATGGCCGGGTCTTCACGGAAGAACAAGGTATTGCGCGCCAGGACCGTGACCTTGCTGCCCAGCCGGGCAAAGGCTTGCGCCAGCTCCAGCGCCACCACCGACGAGCCGATTACGGCAAGGCGTTCGGGAATGGTGTCGCTCGCCAGGGCCTCGGTGGAAGTCCAGTAGGGTGACTCTTTCAACCCCGGAATCGGCGGGACCGCCGGGCTGGCACCCGTGGCGACCAGGCAGCGGTCGAACATCACGACGCGCTCGCCACCCTCGTTCAAACTAACGATAAGGCTCTGGTCGTCCTTGAAACGCGCTTCACCGTGCAGAACGGTGATGGCTGAATTGCCGTCCAGGATGCCTTCGTACTTGGCATGACGGAGTTCTTCGACACGGGCCTGCTGCTGGGCCAGCAGCCGCTCGCGCAAGATCGTCGGCGGTGTGGGTGGCATGCCGCCGTCGAATGGGCTTTCCCGGCGCAGATGGGCGATGTGGGCGGCGCGGATCATGATCTTGGACGGCACACAACCGACGTTGACGCAGGTGCCGCCGATGGTGCCGCGCTCAATCAGCGTGACCTGCGCGCCTTGCTCGACGGCCTTCAGTGCTGCCGCCATCGCGGCTCCACCGCTGCCGATCACGGCGACTTGCAACGGGCGCTCGCCGCCGCTGCCCTTGTCGGCGGCACCCATCCAGCCGCGCACCTTGTCGAACAGCCCAGTGCGGTTGTCGGTCGGCGGGGCATCGGCGAGCATCGCTTTGTAGCCTAGGCCAGCCACGGCGGCGGTCAGTGCGTCCGGCGCTGTGCCTGGATCAAGGGCGAGCTGGGCCGCGCCCTTGGCATAGGACACTATGGCAGATTGGACGCCGGGTACTTTTTCCAGCGCTTCCTTGACGTGCGCCGCGCACGAGTCGCAGGTCATGCCGGTGATTTTTAGATGGGTCATGCGACAGATCCTTTTTCGTTTGTGGTAGCAGACAAGGGCGTCAGATGTGCTGCGCTGCCGTTTTCAGTGCCTCACTTCTTGACGCTGGACGGATAGCCTGCGTCTTCGGTGGCCTTGGTCAGCTTCTGCACGCTGGTCTTGGCATCATCGAAGGTGACAACCGCTTCGCGTGTCTCGAAGGTCACGTTAACTTTGCTGACGCCTTCGACCTTGGAAATCGCCTTCTTGACGGTGATCGGACAAGCGGAGCAGGTCATGCCCGGTACGGACAGCGTGACGGTCTGGGTGGCGGCCCACACGGGGGCAACAACGGCAGCGATGGCGAGAGAGGCAAACAGTTTTTTCATGATGAACTCCTGTGATTAATAGAAAAATGGCATGACGTAGGGAAATCCGAGCGCGACCAGAACCAGCGCGGCCACGACCCAGAAAATGAGCTTGTAAGTAGCGCGCACTTGGGGAATCGCACACACATCCCCTGGTTTGCAGGCTTGCGCCGGTCGGTAGATGCGCCGCCAGGCGAAAAACAGCGCCACCAACGCCGCGCCGATGAAGATCGGGCGATAAGGTTCCAACACCGTCAAGTTGCCGATCCAAGCGCCGCTGAACCCCAGGGCGATCAGAACCAGCGGCCCCAGGCAGCAAGCCGCGGCGAGGATGGCGGCTAGCCCGCCAGTGAAGAGCGCCCCGCGCCCGTTTTGAGGTTCAGACATACGCTTGTCCTTTCAAATCTGGATTGGATAGCTTAAGCTTACTTCCGTACCAATGTACGGAGTCAAGCAATATGGAAAAAAATTTGGAGAATCTGACTATTGGCGTTTTCGCCAAGGCGGCCGGGGTCAACGTGGAAACAATCCGGTTCTATCAGCGCAAGGGCTTGTTGCCGGAGCCGGACAAGCCCTATGGCAGCATCCGCCGCTATGGCGAGGCGGATGTGACGCGGGTGCGCTTCGTGAAATCAGCCCAGCGGCTCGGATTCAGCCTCGACGAGATCGCAGAGCTGCTGAGGCTGGATGACGGCACCCACTGCGAGGAAGCCAGCAGCCTGGCCGAGCACAAGCTTCAGGACGTGCGCGAAAAAATGACCGACCTGGCGCGCATGGAAACCGTGCTATCCGAACTTGTGTTCGCCTGCCATGCGCGGCAAGGGAACGTTTCTTGCCCGCTGATTGCTTCGCTGCAAGGGGAGAAAGAGCCGCGTGGTGCCGACGCGGTGTAGCCGAGGGTAGTTACGCCTTAGCGTGCTTTATTTAATGAGATGGTCACTCCCTCCTTCCCGGTACTATGCTGAGGACAGGCTTTCATTCGGAGAACCATCATGGAAAACATTGCGCTTATTGGTATCGATCTGGGTAAGAACTCTTTCCATATTCATTGTCAGGATCATCGTGGGAAGGCCGTTTACCGTAAAAAATTCACCCGACCAAAGCTAATCGAATTTCTGGCGACATGCCCGGCAACAACCATCGCGATGGAAGCCTGTGGCGGTTCTCACTTTATGGCACGCAAGCTGGCAGAGTTAGGGCATTTTCCAAAGCTGATATCACCGCAATTTGTCCGCCCATTCGTTAAAAGCAACAAAAATGACTTCGTTGATGCTGAAGCTATCTGTGAAGCAGCATCACGTCCATCTATGCGTTTCGTGCAGCCCAGAACCGAATCTCAGCAGGCAATGCGAGCTCTGCATCGTGTCCGTGAATCCCTGGTTCAGGATAAGGTGAAAACAACTAATCAGATGCATGCTTTTCTGCTGGAATTTGGTATCAGCGTTCCGCGAGGTGCTGCCGTTATTAGTCGACTGAGTACCCTTCTTGAGGACAGTAGTTTGCCTCTTTATCTCAGCCAGTTACTGCTGAAATTACAACAGCATTATCACTATCTTGTTGAGCAGATTAAAGATCTGGAATCTCAGTTGAAACGAAAGTTGGACGAAGATGAGGTTGGACAGCGCTTGCTGAGTATTCCCTGCGTTGGAACGCTGACTGCCAGTACTATTTCAACTGAGATTGGCGACGGGAAGCAGTACGCCAGCAGCCGTGACTTTGCGGCGGCAACAGGGCTGGTACCCCGACAGTACAGCACGGGAGGTCGGACGACATTGTTAGGGATTAGCAAGCGGGGCAACAAAAAGATCCGAACTTTGTTGGTTCAGTGTGCCAGGGTATTCATACAAAAACTGGAACACCAGTCTGGCAAGTTGGCCGACTGGGTCAGGGAGTTGTTGTGTCGGAAAAGCAACTTTGTCGTCACCTGTGCTCTGGCAAACAAGCTGGCCAGAATAGCCTGGGCACTGACGGCGCGACAGCAAACTTACGAAGCATAAAGGCAGAAATACACCAGTTTAAACAATCATTCATCTGGTTTTGCGAATACTGATATTGATGATACTAACGGCCCACCGGCCTGTTGAGGAACCTGTAAAACGGAAAGGCTCATTGAAGCCGTATATTTTCTGGAGGTTCATCAGGCGCGGAACTCATCGAGGCGCGGGAATAAAATCCCATTCAGACGCCGGATAGATTCAAGCAAGCCAACTTGTCGTCAAAATCGGTGTTGCAAAAACGGGAGTGACCATAGATTCCGTTTTCTGAGACGACCCCTTAGAAAGCCTAGTCAAAGAGCTGTCACGAGAACACCGTTAGCTTAGCGTACGATTTTTTCCGAATTCTGCGGTTCCCCCTTGTGGATCGTTTGGGGACAAAACGCCGGCTGGTGACAGTTGAGGGGCGTTTCTTGACACTTGGGGGGCAGCGCACCCCGGCGCGATGCTGACAGATGAGGGGCCGGCCTCGAAATCGGCCGGCTGGAGCCGCGCCGGAGGCCGTCGAGGCGGCCTATGTGCTTGATCGGGCTGGCTTTATCCACAGAAGTTGTGGATAAGCCTGTTGGCAAGGCCCTTGCCGTACTGACACTTGAGGGGCGGGGGTGCTGACAGATGAGGGGCGCGATCCTTGACACTTGACGGGCAGACTATTGACCCTTGAGGGGCTTATCCATTGACACTTGAGGGGCGGCCCTTCGAGCCTTTTCCTTGGCGTATCAACGGCTTGCGCGCGTTTTCCGGTCAAGCTAACCGGCTTTTAACCCTTCATAACCTTTATATTAAACCTAGTTGTTATAACCGGGTGTCGAAAAAAGCGGCAAACCGGCCCAAGGTGCCCCGCAGAATGATCGGCCGCCGAAGGGGGGTGCCCCCCCTTCTCGATCCCACCCGGCCGCTAAAGCGGCCTCCCATCCCCCCAGGGGCGTTGCCCCTCGGCCTACGGCCTTCACCCCAAGAATGGAGCGCCTACGGCGCTACGGCTGACCATAGCCAGGCGCAAGCGCCTGGCAGAAGTTCGTGCTCTTCCAAAGGGGGCCAAGGCCCCCTCTGGACTCCCCAACTGTCAAGGCCGCGGTGACTCCTGCGCCGTCGCCAAGTCGGAAGATGGCTCCAGCTCGAAGGCCGCAAGGTTGAACGCCAAGGGAGGGGTCGGCCTGCCAGGCCCAGGGCGTGATTGCGCCCCTCAAGTGTCAAGAAGCGGGGGAATTCAGTCGTCCGCGTCGTCGTGCAGGATCGTCTCGTAGTCCTGCCCGCCGTAGAACACGCCGATGATGGAAACCAGATCGCCGGCCACATCGAAGGCGATCACGGCGCGCTTGCGGTAGTTCGTGATGCGCAGGCCGGGCCGCACATCGTCGCGCATGGTGCCGCGCAGTGGAAACGTGCGCAGGCTTTCGCAGTAGGTGACGATTGCCTCGGTGTAGCGAGCGGCAACGTCAGGCGACGCCGCCGCCGCGATGTAGCGGTACAGCTCGGCAAGCTGCTCTTCGGCCTCGGGCGAGAAGACGACCGCGTAGCTCATTGCGCCTTCGCATGCTCGGCGGCCAGGCGGGCGCGCACCTGGTCGGCGGTGACGGCTCGGGAGGGATCGGCTTTCAGGGCGTCATACGCCGGGCCGACCTGGTTGTGAAGCCAGGACTCGACGGCGCGATCACGCGCGAGTAGCGCACGCAGGCCGTCGCGGATGACCTCGCTTTCGCTCGCGTACTCCCCGGTCTTGACCTTCGTTTTCACCACGTCGGCCATGTCGTTCGGCAGGGTGATGCTCAGTTGCTGGGTGGTTCGCATGGCGGCCTCCATTCGGTTCAATAGGATTCAATCCTATCACTCCAAGGGGGCGAAGTCCAGTTTAGCGGCTAAAGTTTAGCTAAAGTGCTTGACAGGTTAGGACATTTTGTCCTAATATACGTCTTGAAGGCCGGGCATGTCGCCCAGGTCAACTACCGGAGAGTTCCGATGAACACCCAAGACCAACCCGTCACCGCTTCCCTGGTCGCCGAGGCCCAGCGCCTCGACTTCTTGCCTACCTACTTCGGCCCGCGCCTGATGATGCGCGGCGAGGCCCTTGTGTACGCCTGGCTGCGCCGGCTCTGCGAACGCTACAACGGCGCGTATTGGCACTACTACACCCTGTCGGACGGCGGTTTCTACCTGGCCCCCGACCTGGCCGAGCGCCTGGAGATCGAGGTAGACGGCAACGGCTTCCGGGGCGAACTGTCGGCCGACGCCGCCGGCATTGTCGCAACCCTGTTCGCGCTCGGCCAGCTCGCGGCCGAGATCGCCGGCACGGACGCGGCCGACGCCCTGATCGACCGCTATCACTTCCTGCGCGGCTTCGCGGCCGGCCACCCCGAGGCCGCTGCGATCTACCGGGCTATTGACTGATGAGGGGCGGCCCCGGCTCCGGCCGGGGCTGCCCCAGGAGCACGTCAAGCGATGGCGAAGCGAACAAAGCAACCGGCCCAGACGGGCCAGGACTGGAGCGCGCCGGCGGCCGAGCTGCTGGCCGAGCTGCCGGCAGACCGTGACGGCCTGCTGGCTGCGGCCGTTGCGGCCGTGGTGGAGATCGACGCGGCTGTCATGCGCGGCGACGGGGCGGCGGCCGAGCTGGCCGGCGACCGATACGAGGCGATCATCTGGAAGCTGAACGGCGGCACGAACTTCGGGTGCATGGCCGACGACGAGGCCGCCGGCCGCGTCATCGAGCGGCATTGCGCTGCGGTGCCGGGGGACGTGCCCTTGTGGGGCCAGCGCGGCCAGTTCCTGGCCGTGGCGGGCGACGTGCGCGCCCTGGTGGAGTACGAGGCCGGTTATGGCGGGCCGCTCAACGCGCATTTTCAGTTCCACGCGGTTGACCTGGACAGGCCGTTTATCTCGGCGACGGGCTATCGCTCGCACTTCGACACGGCGCGGGGCTGCATGACCGTGGACGAGGTTGCGCGCGGCATCCTGACGGCCATGCTGGCCGAGAAGAAGCGGCCGGTGTTGATCGAGGCCAACTACCGCGACCGCTTGGCCGACGCTCCCCTGCCCGATTGGCTGGCCGGCCTGGTGCCGCCGGCGCGGCGCGAGCCGGCGACCGTGACGATCCCGCCGGGCTTCGTCTTGGTCGATGTGGTGCTGCCGGCGCACAAGGCGTTCATCGCGCGGCGCTGGGCGGCCGAGGCGGCGGGCAAGGTCAAGGCGGCCAGGGCCGCCAGGTCGAACGCCAAGGGAAAGGCCGGGGGCCGCGAGCGAGATCCCGCATCGGCGGAAACGGCGATGCGCTGCAGCACCGCCAAAGCTGACGATTGCAAGGCCGAGGCTGGGCCTGTATCGCCAGAAGCGACGATGCCGGGCGCAGGCGAAGCATCCTGCAGCACCGCCAGGAATGGCGATGCAGGCCCGGCCGACCTGGTGGAGTTCACGCCCGCACCAGGCCAACGGTGCGAGATCGTGAGCGTCCACCATCCGGTGTTCGCCAAGGAGATCGGCAAGCGCGTCATCATCGTGAAGGTGCATCCAGACACCCGCCAGGTGTGGGCGCATGACGACCGGCCGGTGACATACAAGACCAACCGCGCGGGCCGCCGTGTGGTGGATTCAGACCCGAGCTGCATTCAGTCGATCTACGGATTCGACCAACTGCGGCTTATCACGTGACCAGGAGAAGAAACGAATGACGAACGACGCCAATATCCGGCTGGAGTGCTTGAAGCCGGCCGAGCGGTGGGCGCAGCCGAGCGGCGAAGAGGTGCGCGAGGTGCTGCGCCTGGCGGGCCTCACCGGCGGCAAAGCCGCGAAGGTGCTGGGCCTCGGCCCGAAGGGCGACCGGACGATCCGGCGATGGGTGGGCGAGGACACGCCGATCCCTTATGCCGCGTGGGCGCTGCTGTGCGACTACGCCGGCCTCGGGCTGATCTGGAAAGAGGTTTGACGCCAGGGAAAGAGGCTTTAGCGGCTAAAGTGCTAGGCATCGGACTACGGTAAAGCGAAAATAGTTTAGCTAAAGTGCTTGACAGGCTAGGACATTTTGTCCTAATATAGCACTTGAAGGCCGGGCATTCCGCCCAGGTCGATTACCGGAGAGGTTCCGATGAGCAAGAACAAGATCATGCCTTGGGTTGACGCCCTGCCGAATGTGGAAGCCACCGACTTCCAAGCCCGCCGCGACCAGATCGAGGCCACGATGGCCGAGGCGGCCGAGCTGGTGAAGCAGGCGGAAGAGCTGCGCGGCAAAGCCTATTTCGCCGCCTTGAGCCTGGAGGCCAGTGCCAAGGGCGAATGGTCGAGCCAAGCGGTCGAGCAGGCCAAGCGCAGCGTCGGCTGGTAAGGGAAGGCGGCCCGGCTTCGGCCGGGTCATCAACGGAACGCCAAGAGGAAACAGTCCCATGAGCAAAGGCAAGATCGAGATCATCGAGACGTGCTGCCGGCGCTGCGGCAAGAGCATCCGAACCTTGAGCCACACCATCATCGGCGCCGATGATGCCCGCGAGAAGTTCGGCAGCATCTGCGGCGGCTGCATCACGCCGGAGGAAGATAACGAGCTGACGGAAATGCTGCTGGCGGCGGCCGTGCGACGCATGAGCGGAGCGACGCTGCAATGACGGCATTCCACACGTTCGACGGCCCCAGGTGGAGGAACGCCCCGGAGTGATCCGGGGCGCTTGGCCTGGTGCTGGCACACCGTAACCATGCTTCCGAGTGGGAGCATCCAGCATTCAACACGTAACCGCGTGGAGGGTCAAGCCATGTCCAACATCGTCAAGTTCCCCAGGGCGAGCAAGCCGCCGGCTCCCGAGCCGGTGCAGCCTGCCGCGCCCGCTGCTGCGCCTGCCGCACCCAAGGCCGAAGGCCGGGGCCTGGTGGCCGGCCTGGTCAAGTTCGTATGGGTGGCGACCGTGCTGGTCTGGCCGGTGCTCAAGTGGGTGCTGGCGATCATCACCTTCTTCCAGTTCGTGCGGATGCTCTACCACTGGAACACGCCTGGCGTGTATGCCGGCTGGTCGTTCCTGGCGTACTTCGCGGCACTGACCGCGATCACCTACTTCGTTTCGATCTACAAACCGAAAGGGCTTTGACATGGCAAAGCAGACCCTCCCCTACCCGCCTGGCTTCGTGGAGCCGACCACTGGCCGCGTGGCCGTCATGGTGCGCGAGTACGCGGACAGCGACTTGAACGGCGACGCGCCGGCCTACTGGTACAGCGCGCAATCCGAAGAATGGGGCCTTGACCCCTGGCGTCTCGTGGAGGGCGTCGATCCGCACGTGGGCGGCGGTTCCTTCGACGTGTGCTTTGCCAGCGGCGGCACGCGCACCGTAGGCCCGCTGATGACGTTCTTCCTGAGTGCCGCCCATGCGGCACAGCTCATTGACGCCAAGGGGGAAGAGTTGGCCTTGCAGCGCGCCACCCTGGCCGTCATCGCGGACGGGCTGGGCCTGCCTGCCAAGGCGCTGCGCATCGAGGCGAAGGTGGAGGGCCGGCCGGCCGTGTTCTACGACCAGGACGGGGCCACGCTTTGCGCGTGCGCGGTGGATTCCGACCACTGGCGACAGGCGCGGGCGACGGCCGCAACGGCATCGGCCATCGACAAGGCGCGAACAAATTTTTAGCCGCTAAAACGCTTGACGGCTTCGCATGGTTTAGCTAAACTTCTGCACATGGTTGGCGGCTGGCACCGCCATTTGTTCAACAAACCGGGTGTGGAGTGTTATGGGTGCAATCCATGAAGAAACGGCTAACCGAAGCCCAATTCCAGACGGCCATCAAGGGGCTGGAGATCGGGCAGCAGACCATCGACATAGCGCGCGGCGTGCTGGTCGATGGCCGGCCCCAGGCGGAGTTTGTCACTTCGCTGGGGCTGACCAAGGGGGCGGTGTCGCAGGCGGTCAGTCGCGTATGGGCAGCAGCAGGGGAACAGCTCCCCGAGGGCTTCGAGCGAGTGACGGCGGTACTGCCGGAGCATCAAGCGTTCATCGTCAAGAAGTGGGAAGCAGACGCCAAGAGGAAACAGGAACCCAAGTCATGAAAACACTGGTCACGGCAATTCAGAAGGGCGGTCAAGGCAAGACGTTCGCCACCTGCCACCTGGCATTCGACTTCCTGGAGCGCGGCCTTCGCGTGGCCGTGATCGACCTGGACACCCAGGGCAACGCATCGTTCACGCTGTCGGCGTACCAATCGGGCTACCTCGCCAGCCAGTTGTTCACCGGCGACACCGATGACCTGCGGTATTGGTTCGGCAAGCGCGAGGGCGAGAGCCTGGCGCTGATCGCGGCAGACGCCAACCTGGCGAACCTGGACAAGATGGAGCTTTCCCAGGCGGCCGCCGCGCTGCGGGCCAGTGTGGCCGCGCTGGGCGAGTTCTTCGACGTGTGCCTGATCGACACGGCCCCCTCCCTTGGCGTCGCCATGACGGCGGCCGTGCTGACGGCCGACTACATGCTGTCGCCCATCGAAATGGAGGCGTACAGCTTGCAGGGCATGAAGAAGATGGTCGCGGTCATCAGCAACCTGCGCAAGCAGAACCCCAAGCTGCGCTTCCTCGGCATGGTGCCGAACAAGGTGGACGCGCGGAAGCCGCGCCACGTCAACAACCTGGCGACGTTGCAGCAGGCATACCCGCAGCTCATCTTGCCGTTCAGCATCGGCGCGCGTGACAGCATCGCCGAGGCGCTGGGCGAGCAGATGCCGGTGTGGAAGATCAAGAAGACCGCCGCGCGGAAGGCCACCCAGGAGGTGCGTGCGCTGGCGGATTACGTGTTCACGAAGATGGAGATCGCGCAATGAGCGCCAAGACCAACGCCAAGAAGAAGGAGCAGGACAAGCCGCAATCGTCCGGGCTGGGCCTGGACGGGCTGGGCGACCTGGCCGGCCTGCTGAACGAGCAGCCGGCGGCCAACGCCGGCGGCGCAGGCCCGCAGGAGCTGCCGCTTGACCTGATCGACGAAGACCCACACCAGCCGCGCACGGCCGACAACCCCGGCTTCTCGCCGGAGAGCATCGCGGAGATCGGCGAGACCATCAAAGCGCGCGGCGTGAAGTCGCCCATCAGCGTGCGCGAGAACCCGGACGCACCGGGGCGCTACCTCATCAACCACGGCGCGCGGCGCTATCGCGGCTCGAAGTGGGCGCACAAGACCACGATCCCGGCCTTCATCGACAACGACTACAACGAGGCCGACCAGGTTATCGAGAACCTGCAACGCAACGAGCTGACGGCGCGTGAGATCGCCGACTTCATCGGCCGCGAGCTGGCGAAGGGCAAGAAGAAGGGCGAGATCGCCAAGGAGATCGGCAAGTCGCCGGCCTTCGTCACGCAGCACGTCACGCTGCTGGACTTGCCCGAACCCATTGCCGAGGCGTTCAATAGCGGCCGGGGCAAGGACGTGACTGTCATCAACGAGCTGGTGACGGCCTACAAGAAGAACCCCGACGAGGTGGCCGCCTGGCTGGCCGACGACAGCCAGGAGCTGACGCGCGGCTCGGTGAAGCTGCTGCGCGAGTTCCTGGAGGACAAGCGCAGTCACGAGGACGGCGACCGTGATCCCAACACCGTCGATGCGCTGACCGGCAAGACCGACGCCGAGGCCGGCGACGGCGAGCAGGGGCCGCAGGATGATGACGCCAAGGGGAAGAAGGAGCCGAAGGAGGCCGACCCCGACAAGCTCAAGAAGGCCATCATCCAGGTCAAGCACGACGACCGGCCGGCACGGCTGATCCTCAACCGCCGGCCCCCGGCCGAGGGCTGGGCCTGGCTCAAATACGAGGATGACGGCCAGGAGTTCGAGGCCGACCTTGGCACCGTGCAGCTTGTCGCGCTGCTGGAGGGCTGACACGCCCAGCGCCGGGCATCGCCGACCACCGACCCCCACCCATCGCCCCGCCATCGAGCGGGGCTTTTTTTTGCCCGCGTTTTAGCCGCTAAAAAAAGTTCAGCTAAACCGCTTGCGTAGTGTTGTATGTTGTAGTATGCTACACGCTACAACATACAACCGGCCAAAGGAGGCCCGACATGGCGATCTCGAAGGAGCAGATATTTGCGGTGGCCGACGAACTGGACGCGGCCGGCCAGAACCCCACGCTGGCGAACGTGCGCAAGCAGCTCGGCAGCGGCAGCTTCACCACCATCAGCGAGGCGATGAACGAGTGGCGCGCACGCAAGGCCAGCCAGGCCGCCCCGATCCGCGAGCCGGCACCGCAGGCGATCACCGACAAGCTGGCCGAGCTGGGCGGCGACTTGTGGGCCGTGGCGCTGGAAATGGCGAACAACCGCCTGGCCGCCGAGCGCGAGGCGCTGGAGGCCGTGCGCCAGGAGACGGAAGCAGCGCGCCAGGAAGCCGCAGAGCTGGCCGACCAGCTCACCGGCGAGCTGGACGAGGCCAAGGCCCGCGTCGCGGCCCTGGAGGCCGTCGAGGCGGCCGCCAAGGGCGAGGCCGACGAGCTGCGCGGCAAGCTCGCGGCGACCAGCGAGCGCGCGGCCACGGCCGAGGCCAGGGCCGGCGAGCTGCGCACGGAGCTGGATCACGCCCATCAGGAAGCCCGCCAGGCGCGCGCAGAGCGCGACAAGGCCCAGGAGAGGGCCACGGCCAGCGCCGACCAGGTGGAGGCCCTGCGGGCCGACCTCGCGGCCGCGAACAGCCGTACCGCCGAGATCGAGCGCCGCGCCGGCGAGCTGCGTGCCGACCTGGAGCGGGCGAACCAGGCGACCGACCAGGCGCGCGCCGCTCAGGCCGAGCAGCGGAAGGCCACCGAGGTGGCCGCCGCCGAGCGCGACCAGGTGCGCGCGGAGCTGGTGAAGGTGCAGGCCAAGGCCGAGGCGGCCGAGCAGGCCCACCAGGAGCAGCGCAAGGCGATGGCGGCCGAGGCACACCGCCAGGCCGAGCGGCTGACCGCCGCCCAGGGCGAGCGCGACCAGGCGAAGCGCGACGCTGCCCAGGCCCGCGAGGAAGCGGCCGGGCTTCGCGGCCGGCTGGAGGCCCTGGAAACCGTCATGGCGCAAGGCCGGGCGGCCGATCCGACCAGCGGCGGACGCAAAAAGACCTGATAAATCGGTTGGTTTTCCTTAAAATTACCCTGGAACCATGACAAAACGCACAACCCGGCCGCTGGGAAGAGCCGGCCTCGCTTTGCCGAGGTCGGCTTTTTTGTTGGAGCGCGGCTTGCATGGGGCCACCATCACCCTTTTGAGAACCACGGCAACCATAGGAGTGCCCGATGAAAGAACGCCTCTTGGTCATGAACGGTCAACGCATCGTTCAGGCCGAAAAGGACGGCGCTTGGACGAATCAGAAAGTAGACAAGGCGGGCGCGTTGAAGCCCGGCATCTACAACCTGTACACGGCCCAAGCGGCCGACAAGAAGCAGACCCACGCCGGCGTGATCGTTCATGCCGACGCCACCAACGTGTACCAGCAGATCGGCAAGAACTTTGTCATGCACGCTCGGTCAGATTTCGATAAAGTACCTGAAATTGGGAGCGCAAAGAGCATCAGCTACAACGCCCAGGGCAAGGCGGCAGTCGCCGCAGAGGCCCCGAAACTGACGCGGGGGCGCTCCATGTAGCTTTAGCGGCTAAAAAGGAGGCACGCCCTTGAAACGACTCACCATCCCCGGCAGCGGCACCGAGAGCCGCGCCACCAAGCCGGCCCGCGTCAGCGCGCCGGCCACCCTCGGCGGTGCCGCCTTCGGCGCTTCGCGCGAGGACACCGGAGCCGACTTGCTGGAGGCCGCCCAGGCGGCCGAGATCGAGCAGCAGGCCACCCTAGAGGCGGCCCCGGTCGAGCAGTCCTACCCCGAAACCCTGGCGCTCTACGTGCAGGCCAAGCACGACCAGGTGGAGCACATCGAGGACAGGCTAGAAAACCTGATCGACCGGCAGCAGGCCCGCTTGCAGCAGACCCAGGCGTCCGCGCCTGGCCGGCTTTCCTTGCCCGGCTCTAAGCGAGCCTGGCAGAACCAGCAGGCGCAGCAGCAGGCCCGCTTGCAGACGCTTCACGCGCGCCTGGAGGCCGTCCGCGAGATCAAGGAAGGCATGGGCCTGCACTCGCCGAAGATCGAAGAGCTGGCGACGCGCAAGATGCGCGCCGAGAACCCCGAGCTGGCTTCCGATTGGGATGCCATGCGCGAGGCCGCCCGCCGGCATGAGCTGCTGATGCGCAAGCAGGAGCAGGAGCGCAAGCAATCCCAGGCCCAGGAGCGGCCAGGGAGATCGCAGTCCTTGGGCCTGTCAGCCAGGCCCGCATAAAAACGAAGCCCGGCGGTCGCCGGGCTTTTTTCTCGAGCATCGCCATTTCTGGCGAGGGAGGCCCGCCGAGGGCCTGGCGGAATCATCCTGCAGCATCGTCACAAGCGACGATGCCGGGAGCTGGCCAGCATCGCCGAACCTGGCGATGCCGCCGGCGCGGTCGACCATCGCCAGTTCTGACGATGAGATCCCGCATCGCCATCTACAGCGAGGCCCACAGGGCCAGGCCGGCGGCCACGACCGCCATGCCGGCCGCGACCATGTTCATCATGGCGACGCGCCGCGCCTCGCGGATCGGCGCGACGAGCTGCGCCGTCACCGCCTCAACCTCACGCCGCACGGCCTCGGCGGCCGCCTTCGCGCCCTCCTGCATTCCCCGCGTCATGGCGTCCTTGCTGGCCGCCAACGCCGCGTTGAGCGTCCTTTCCGCCTTTCCCTTGGCGTCATCACCCCATCGGTGGGCGATGGACTCCAGTTCCGACTTGAAGGCGTCCAAGATTTCCTGCTGGGCCGATGCGCTGTCCTGCATCAGCTTCATGTTGATGGTCTGGAGGATCAAGATCGGATCGTCGCGGCCCACGGCGATGCCGTGCTTGGCCGCGATCTCCCGTATCAGCTCCTCGATCTTGTCGTCGGCCGCCATCAGAGCACCGCCGCGTTTTCGAGCTGGGCGAAGAGCTGGGTTTTCACGATCTTGAGCCGCTGCCGCGTCATGATCGTGAGCGCCGAATCGGCCAGGGCCTCATCGAAGGTGCGCCGATCCTGGAGCATTTCGGCGAAGTCGCGGCCGTAGGTTTCCTCTTTCAGCGCCGGAATCTGGATGATGGCGGACACACGGCCCTTGTTGGCCGTGTACGCCTTCAACTGCTCGAACCCCTTGCCCTCGTGCTCGATTGGCCCCCAATACGGGTTCAGCCAGACCACGAACAGGCATTCGGCCGGGAACTGGCTGGCGAGCTGGGCGAAGCCGCTCACCGTGTCCACCAGGGCCTGGCCGCCGGTGACGACCGTATGCACCACGAGTTCGTGGCCCATGTCCTGGAGCAGCGCCGGCACCTGGTTGCTGATGAGGTAGTGCGACAGCGGCACGAACGAGCTGGCCCCGTTGTCGATGATGACGTCGCCCTCGGCCGACGCGATCATCTCGACCAGGGCGTCGAAATTCCGGGTGTTGATCTCGTCGCCGTCCATGATGTTGAGCCGGCGCACGTTGAGGGCTTTGTAGCCCTCGAACGTCGCGTTCACCGGATCGGTGTCGATGCAAAGCGGCTTCTGTCCCTTGCCGGCTTTGTACTGCGCGATGGTGGCCGCGATCATCGACTTGCCGACGCCGCCCTTGCCTTGCAGAACCATGTGAATTTTCGCCATTACAGTAAATCCTCTTTCTTTGGAGTCGCATCAAACGTGAAGCCGCCGATCTTGGGTGGCTCACTCTTGGATTCCGAGGCCGGCGGGGCGGCCTTCGGCTCGGGCTTCGCGCCCTTGGGCTGGCTGTCCGGGGGAGTGGCGGGAGGCGGCGGGGAAGCTACCGGCGCGGCCTTGATGTACCGCTTCACGTGCTGGGTGAAGGTTTCGTACCGACAGCGCAGCCGGCCGGTTTCCTTCATGTGCTCCCAGATCGTTTTCATCGCATAGCCCGCATCGAGCGCCGCTTGAACGTCGCTCTTGACGGCCAGGAACGCGACCACGTGCTTGTCCTGGCGCGGCTTCTTGGCTTCCCGTCCCTTCACCCATTCAGCCAGCTCTTCGGGGTAGGTCTTTGGCATCGTGTTCGTCCATCTAATCCTCTCATCGCAAATGTAACGCTACTAAGCGGCGCTACGGAAACGCAAAAAGTCCGCTATCGGCGTGCATTGGCACGCTTCGATAGCGGCATTATGGGCCATTGTGGCGGGTTTCGCTATATCCGTTGCTGCTTTTGCGGCCTGATAGCGCGATAGTTGCGGATAAATCGTAATGGCTGGTGTAGACTTTCCTTGGTGTTATTAACGCCGTAAGGCGGGCAGGATGTGTGAAGTTAGCTAACCGGCGAGCCGGTTATCTATCTTCACTGTCCCTTATTCGCGCCGGGGGCGCTCAACGGGTCATCCTGCTCTGCGAGGCAGCCGGCTACCGCCGGCATGAGAGACGAGGCGAGGCATGGAGAACGACGAAAAGGAACACGGCCGCCGGCGGCGGCAGCACCTGCGGGTGCCGGTGTTCCCCGAAGAGAAAGACGAGATCGAGGCGAACGCCAAGAGGGCGGGCGTCAGCGTGGCGCGCTATCTGCGCGACGTGGGCCAGGGCTACCAGATCAAGGGCGTCATGGACTACCAGCACGTGCGCGAGCTGGTGCGCGTCAACGGCGACCTTGGCCGCCTTGGCGGCCTGCTCAAGCTCTGGCTGACCGATGACGTGCGAACGCTCCAGTTCGGCGAGGCGACCATCCTGGCCCTGCTGGGCCGGATCGAGGCCACCCAGGACGAAATGAGCCGGATCATGAAGGCCGTGGTTCAGCCGAGGGCCGAGCCTTGACTTCTTTAGCGGCTAAAAAGCCGGAGGGGCGGCCATGATCGCCAAGCACGTGCCGATGCGCTCGCTTGGCAAGAGCGACTTCGCGGGCCTGGCGAACTACATCACCGACGCCCAAAGCAAAGACCACCGGCTGGGCCACGTGCAGGCGACGAACTGCGAAGCCGGTTCCATCCAGGACGCCATCACGGAGGTGCTGGCGACCCAGCACACGAACACCCGCGCGAAGGGCGACAAGACCTACCACCTGATCGTCAGCTTCCGGGCCGGCGAGCAGCCCAGCGCCGACACCTTGCGCGCGATTGAGGAACGCATCTGCGTCGGGCTGGGTTATGGCGAGCATCAGCGAATCAGTGCCGTCCACAACGACACCGACAACCTGCACATCCACATCGCCATCAACAAGATTCACCCGACGCGGCACACGATGCACGAGCCGTACTACCCGCACCGGGCGCTGGCGGAACTCTGCACGGCCCTGGAGCGCGACTACGGCCTGGAGCGCGACAACCACGAGCCGCGCAAGCGCGGCGCGGAGGGCCGGGCCGCCGACATGGAGCGGCATGCCGGCGTTGAAAGCCTGGTCGGCTGGATCAAGCGCGAGTGCCTGGACGAGATCAAGGGCGCGCAGTCCTGGCAGGAACTGCACCAGGTCATGCGCGACAACGGAATGGAGCTGCGCGTCCGCGCCAATGGCCTCGTGTTCGAGGCCGGCGACGGAACGATGGTGAAGGCGAGCACAGTAGCCCGCGACCTTTCCAAGCCGAGCCTGGAGGCGCGGCTTGGCCCGTTCGAGGCTTCGCCCGAACGGCAGGCGCAAACCACCGCGAAGCGGCAGTACCGCAAAGACCCCATCCGCCTTCGCGTCAACACCGTGGAGCTGTACGCGAAGTACAAGGCCGAGCAGCAGAGCTTGACCACGGCGCGCGCCCAGGCCCTGGAGCGCGCCCGGCATCGCAAGGATCGGCTGATCGAGGCGGCCAAGAGGTCGAACCGCCTGCGCCGCGCCACGATTAAGGTGGTCGGCGAGGGCCGCGCGAACAAGAAGCTGCTGTACGCCCAGGCGAGCAAGGCCCTGCGCAGCGAAATCCAGGCGATCAACAAGCAGTTCCAGCAGGAGCGCACGGCCCTCTACGCCGAGCACAGCCGGCGCACGTGGGCCGACTGGCTCAAGAAGGAGGCGCAGCACGGCGGCGCCGACGCCCTGGCCGCCCTGCGCGCCCGCGAGGCGGCCCAGGGCCTCAAGGGCAACACCATCCGGGGCGAGGGCCAGGCGAAGCCCGGCCACGCGCCGGCGGTGGACAACATCACGAAGAAGGGGACGATCATCTTCCGCGCCGGCATGAGCGCCGTGCGCGATGACGGTGACCGCCTGCAAGTCTCCCGCGAGGCCACGCGCGAAGGGCTGCAAGAAGCCCTGCGCCTGGCGATGCAACGCTACGGCAACCGCATCACCGTCAACGGCACGGTGGAGTTCAAGGCGCAGATGATCCGCGCCGCCGTCGATTCCCAGCTACCCATCACCTTCACCGATCCGGCTCTTGAGAGCCGGCGGCAGGCGCTTTTGAACAAGGAGAACACCCATGAGCGAACCGAAAGACCAGAGCATCGAGGACGAACTGGACGCGGCGCTGGCGGCCCTGGACAGCGGCCCGCTGCCGACCAGCACGCTACCGGAGCCGCAGCCGTCGCCCGAGCAGGCGACGGCCGGCCAGCCGCCGGCCGAGGCGACCGCGCCGACGCCGGCCTTCACGCCGCCACCGTCCACCGGAAGCCCGACGTTGGACGCCTTGGAAGAAAACCGCCGCCCCAAAGCCAGCACCGTTTGCGAGCACTGTCCGAACTCGGTGTGGTTCGCATCGCCGGCGGAAGTGAAGTGCTATTGCCGCGTGATGTTCCTCGTCACGTGGAGCAGCAAGGAACCCAACCAGATCACGCACTGCGACGGGGAATTTCTCGGCCAGGAACAGGAGTAGGCCAGACGCCGCCGGGCGTCGCCGCCGCCGACAAGTACATCGCCGAACGCGAGGCAAAGCGCCTAAAAGGTTTCGATATACCGAAGCATTCCCGATATACTGCCGGTGATGGTGCGCTCACGTTCCAGGGCACCAGGACTATCGAGGGCCAGGCGCTGGCCCTCTTGAAACGAGGTGATGAGGTCATGGTTATGCCCATCGACCAGGCCACGGCCCGGCGCTTGACGCGCATCGCGGTCGGCGATGCCGTCTCGATCACCGCGAAAGGCTCCATCAAAACGTCGAAAGGAAGGAGTAGATGAAGATCAAGATGAACAACGCGGTAGGGCCGCAAGTCCGAACCGCCAAACCGAAGCCGAGCAAGCTGCTGCCGGTGCTGGGCGCGGCCTCGATGGTCGGCGGCCTCCAGGCCGCGACGCAGTTCTTCGCCCACACGTTCGCCTATCACGCGACCCTCGGCCCCAACGTGGGCCACGTGTACGCGCCCTGGTCGATCCTGCACTGGACGTACAAGTGGTACAGCCAGTACCCGGACGAGATCATGAAGGCCGGCAGCATGGGGATGCTGGTTTCGACCGTGGGCCTGCTGGGCGTGGCCGTGGCGAGGGTCGTCACGTCCAACAGCTCGAAGGCGAACGAGTACCTGCACGGCTCGGCCCGCTGGGCCGAGAAGAAGGACATTCAGGCGGCCGGCCTGCTGCCACGCGAGCGCAACGTCCTGGAGATCGTCACCGGCAAGGCCGCACCCACGGCTACCGGCGTGTACGTGGGCGGCTGGCAGGACAAGGACGGCAATTTCTTCTACCTGCGGCACAGCGGCCCCGAGCACGTGCTGACCTACGCGCCCACGCGCTCGGGCAAGGGCGTCGGCCTGGTGGTGCCCACGCTGCTGTCGTGGGGCGCGAGCAGCGTCATCACCGACTTGAAGGGCGAGTTGTGGGCCTTGACCGCCGGCTGGCGGCAGAAGCACGCCAAGAACAAGGTGCTGCGCTTCGAGCCGGCCAGCACCTCGGGCGGCGTCTGCTGGAATCCGCTGGACGAAATCCGCCTCGGCACCGAATACGAGGTGGGTGACGTGCAGAACCTTGCCACGCTGATCGTTGACCCGGACGGCAAGGGCCTGGACTCGCACTGGCAGAAGACCGCCTTCGCGCTCCTGGTCGGCGTGATCCTGCACGCGCTGTACAAGGCCAAGGACGATGGCGGCACCGCCACGCTGCCGTCCGTCGATGCGATGCTGGCCGACCCGAACCGGGACATTGGCGAGCTTTGGATGGAAATGGCGACCTACGGGCACGTAGACGGCCAGAACCATCACGCCATCGGCTCGGCGGCCCGCGACATGATGGATCGGCCCGAGGAAGAAGCCGGATCGGTGCTGTCCACGGCCAAGTCGTACCTGGCCCTGTACCGCGACCCCGTGGTGGCCCGCAACGTCAGCCGGTCGGACTTCCGCATCAAGCAGTTGATGCACGAGGACGACCCGGTAAGCCTCTACATCGTCACCCAGCCCAACGATAAGGCCCGCCTGCGGCCGCTGGTGCGCGTCATGGTGAACATGATCGTGCGCCTGCTGGCCGACAAGATGGACTTCGAGGGCGGCCGGCCGGTGGCGCACTACAAGCACCGGCTCTTGATGATGCTGGACGAGTTCCCGAGCCTCGGGAAGCTGGAGATCATGCAAGAGTCGCTGGCCTTCGTGGCCGGCTACGGCATCAAGTGCTACCTCATCTGCCAGGACATTAACCAGCTCAAGAGCCGCGAGACGGGCTACGGCCACGACGAAAGCATCACGTCGAACTGCCACGTGCAGAACGCCTACCCGCCCAACCGCGTCGAGACGGCCGAACACCTGTCCCGCCTCACCGGGCAGACCACCGTGGTGAAGGAGCAGATCACGACCAGCGGCCGCCGCACGGCGGCGATGCTGGGCCAGGTGTCGCGCACTTACCAGGAAGTGCAGCGGCCCTTGCTGACGCCCGACGAATGCCTGCGCATGCCGGGGCCAAAGAAGAACGCCCAGGGCGAGATCGAAGAAGCCGGCGACATGGTGATCTACGTCGCGGGCTACCCGGCGATCTACGGCAAGCAACCCCTGTACTTCAAAGACCCAGTGTTCTCGGCACGCGCCGCGATCCCTGCGCCCAAGGTCAGCGACCGCCTGCGCGCCGTCGCACAGGCCGAGACGGAAGGGGAGGGCATCACGATATGAGCCGCATCCTGAAACGTATCGCGGCAGGCGTCGTCATCGCGGGCGTGGCCGCCCTGCTGCTGGCCGCCGGCGGCTATGCCGCCGGTGCCCGCGTGAACACCACCAAGAGCATTCCGGTCGGCCTGTACTGGACGAGCAGCGCGCCGGTGGAGAAGGGGGCCTACGTCCTCTTCTGCCCGCCGCAGCTCGGCGTGTTCGATGACGCCAAGGAGAGGGGCTACATCGGGGCCGGCTTCTGCCAGGGCGGCTACGGCTACATGATGAAGCGCGTTTTAGCCGCTAAAGACGATGCCGTCGCCGTCGCCGATGACGGCGTGCGCGTCAACGGCGAGCTGCTGCCCCTCAGCGCGCCGATCAAGGCCGACAAGGCCGGTCGGCCGCTGCCGCGCTATCAGTCCAACAGCTACACGCTCGGCAATTCCGAGGTGCTGCTTATGTCGGACGTGAGCGCCACATCCTTCGACGGCCGCTACTTCGGCCCGATCAATCGTTCGCAAATCAAGACCGTGATCCGTCCGGTCATCACCTGGTAGGGAGACACACCATGCGCCTTTTCATCGCAGAAAAGCCGTCCGTCGCCAAGGCCATCGCCGGCGAGCTGGGCGCGACCGGCAAGGGCGACGGCTTCATCGAGTGCGGCACCGACAAAGTGACCTGGTGCTTCGGGCACATGCTCGAACAGGCCGACCCCGACGAGTACACGCCCGATGACGTGCCGCGCGGCCAGTCCGGCAAGAAGGTCTGGCGCGTCGATGAGCTGCCCATCATCCCCGAGAGCTGGATTCTCAAGCCCAAGGACGACGCGAAGAAGCAGCTCGCCGTGATCGGCAAGCTGCTCAAGGAGGCCAAGGAGATCGTCAACGCCGGCGACCCCGACCGCGAAGGCCAGTTGCTGGTTGACGAAGTGCTGGAGCACTTCCGCAACAGCAAGCCGGTGCGCCGCTTTTGGGTGAGCGCGCAGGACTCCGTTTCCGTCAAGCGCGGCCTGGCCGCGTTGAAGGAGAACACCACCTATGCAGGCTGGGCCGACGCTGCACGCGGGCGGCAGCGCGCCGACTGGCTGATCGGCATGAACCTCAGCCGCGCGTACACGCTGCGCGCGCAGCGCGGCGGCTCGCGCGCCCTGCTGACCGTGGGCCGCGTGCAGACGCCGACGCTGGCCCTCGTGGTCGCCCGCGACCGCGAGATCGAGGCATTCAAGGCCGTGCCGTACCACACCATCCGGGCGGTGGTGCAGCACGCCGGCGGCAGCTTCGCCGCCGCATGGAAGGCGAAGGAGGATCAAGCCGGCCTGGACAGCGAAGGCCGCCTTGTCGATACCGCCGTCGCCGACGCCCTGGTGGCCGCCGTCAAGGGCCAGCCGGGCACCATCGCCGCGTACAAACAGGAGGCCAAGAAGCAGAACCAGCCGCTGGCCTTCGCCCTGTCCGACATTACGGCACTGGCCTCGGCCAAGTTCGGCTACAGCGCCGAGGACGTGCTGAACACCTGCCAGGCGCTCTACGAGACGCACAAGCTGACCTCGTACCCGCGCACCGACTGCGCCTACCTGCCGGAGTCGCAGCACGCCGACGCGCCGCGCGTGCTGGAGGCGATCAAGCACGTCAACCCCGAACTGGCCGGCCTGGTCGATGGTGCCGATCCGCGTATCAAGTCCAAGACGTGGGACGACTCGAAGATCACCGCGCACCACGGCATCGTGCCGACCATGCAGAAGGGCAGCAAGGCCGCCCTCAGCGAGCGCGAGCGCAACATCTACGACCTGATCGTGCGCGCCTACCTGGCGCAGTTCTACCCGCTGCACGAGTACATGCAGACCACCGTGGGCGTCGAGATCGCGGGCGAGAACTTCGCCGCGAGCGGCAAGGTAGTCACGCGCAACGGCTGGCGTGACGTGTACAGCCAGGCCGACGAGGAAGGCGAGAAGGACGAGGACGACGACAGCGGCACGCAGGCCCTGCCGTCGATGGCCCAGGGCGACGCCGTGACCTGCACGGACGCCACCCGCAAGGACGCCAAGACGAAGCCGCCAGCGCGCTTTACCGAGGGCACGCTGATCCGCGCGATGGAGAACATCCACAAGTTCGTCAGCGATGCCGAGCACAAGAAGATGCTGCGCGAGGGCGACGGCATCGGCACGTCGGCCACCCGCGCGTCGATCATTTCCGAGTTGAAGCGGCGCGAGTTCCTGGCCGTCAAAGGCAAGCAGATCATCAGCACGACCCTCGGCCGCAGCGTCATCGACGCGCTGCCCGAGGTTGTGAAAAGCCCGGTGCTGACCGCGCTCTACGAGCGGATGCTGAAAGGCGTCGAGCAGGGCACGGCCGCCCTGGACGCCTTCATCACGAAGCAAGAGACGTTCATCCGCGACCAGGTGGCGAAGGCCAACAGCGGAGCCGTGACCATCGCCGGCGGCAAGGAAGCCGCGCCGGTGTCATCCCTTCACAAGTGCATGGCCTGCGGCAGCGGCTTGTCGCGCCGGCCGAGCAAGAAGAAGGGGCAATTCTGGTGGGGTTGCAGCAACTTCCCCACATGCAAGCAGACCTACCCCGACCTCAAGGGTCGGCCCGACTACAGCAAGGGCCGCAACGGCCAGGCATCCGAATGACCACAGCGAAGGAGATCGACCATGAACGAGCAAACCACCACCAACACCGCCGCCCACGACGAGCCGCTGGCCGTCCTGCCGCCGGTTGACGACGACGCCGCCGGCCGCGAGGCCGTGCGCGAGAAGATGGCCGACGCGCTGACGCCCGGCTTCCAGGTCGAGTTCGACCCCGACGAAGCCGAGCGCGTGGGCGCGTTCGTGGAGGACGCGCTGTCCGAGCAGGACGCCGCCGCGAGCGGCGACGACCTGGTGGAAGTCGATGGCGCGCTGGAGCCGGCATTCCTGGACGACGAAGGCCCGAGCGCCGACATCCCGCCGTTCATCACCACCACGAACGCCCGCGAGCTGTACGACCTGCGGCCCGGCGAGACGGTTGCCCAGGCCGCCGCGCGCAAGGCGTCGGAGGGCTGACCCATGCCGATCACGAAAGCCGAGGCGCAAGGGGTGACGCGGGCTTTCGTCCGCGACTACCCCGGCGCGCTGGAGCTGGCCTACAAGTTCCGCGAGGACGCGGCCGAGCTGTACGGGCCGCGAGCGGCCGAGGTGCCGGCCGACATGAAGGGCGGCTACGTGCCCAAGGAGACGCTGCACGCCGGCCGCGCCTACCGTGGCCGCGTGGACGTGCCCTTGCAGAACGTCGAGAGCGCCAGCGACCTACTGATGACGCTGCGGCACGAGGTGCTAGGCCACTACGGGGCCAACACCTTCGCGCCGGGCGAGAAGCGCGCCTTGCTGGACGGCCTGGCGGCCGCCCGCAACGAACCCACCCTCAAGCCGCTATGGGATGACGTGAACCGGCGCTATGCCGGCCAGTCCCTGGACGTGCGCGCCGAGGAAGTGTTTGCCCTGCACTGCGAGGGCATCGAGCCGAGCCAGCACCAGGTCGCCGACCAGGTGCAGCAGCGCGGCCAACAGTCATTCACGGAAACCTGCATCGCCCGCGTGCGGCCCATGCAGGCCGACGACCTGCACAACATCGTGTGCATGGTCGCCCAGGGCCTGCGCGACCGTTCCCGGACACAGCAGAACTTCCCTCAGTTCAACGAGCTATTCCGAAGGGACGAGAACATGGAGCCGAAGAAGCCGTTTCACGAAGTCGTGGCCGAAAAGCTGATCGAGCAGCTCAAGGCCGGCACCGCACCGTGGCAAAAGCCGTGGGAGCCGGGCGAACCCAACGCCTACCTGCCGATGAACCCGACCACCGGCAAGCGGTACAAAGGGATCAACGCCATCCACCTGATGGCCCAGGGCCGCAGCGATGCGCGCTGGATGACCTACAAGCAGGCCGCCGCCGTGGGCGCGCAGGTTCGCAAGGGCGAGAAAGGCACGCCGGTTCAATACTGGAAGTTCAGCGAAGAGCAAGACAAGCTGGACGACAGCGGCCGGCCCGTCCTCGATGCGAAGGGCCAGCCGGTCAAGGAAACCGTCATGCTGGAGCGGCCGCGCGTGTTCTTTGCGACCGTGTTCAACGGCGAGCAGATCGACGGCCTGCCGCCGCTCCAGCCGAAGAAGGAACAGACTTGGAACGCCGTCGAGCGCGCCGAGCACATCCTGAAAGCCTCGGGCGCGACGATCACCCACGCCGCCGGTGATCGGGCGTTCTACCGCCCTTCGACCGACAGCATCACCCTGCCGGAGCGCGGCCAGTTCCCCAGCTCCGACCGCTACTACGCGACCGCGCTGCACGAGCTGGGCCACTGGACGGGCCACGCTTCGCGCCTTGACCGCGACCTGGCGCACCCGTTCGGGAGCGAGGGGTACGCCAAGGAAGAGCTGCGCGCCGAGATCGCTTCCATGATCGTCGGCGACGAGCTGGGCATCGGCCACGATCCGGGCCAGCACGCCGCCTATGTGGGTTCGTGGATCAAGGCGCTGCAAGACGAGCCGCTGGAGGTGTTCCGCGCGGCCGCCGATGCCGAGAAGATTCACGACTACGTGCTGGCCTTCGAGCAGAAGCAGGTTCAGGAGCAAGACCAGCAGCAGAGCCAGGCCCAGGACGAAGCCGTGGCCCAGGCCCTGGCCGTGGACATTGCCGAAGTCCTGGACAACCCGGACGTGTCTTTCAGCCACTACCAGGCATTCCAGGGCGACACCCTGGAAGACGCCTTGCGCAGCCGTGGCCTCGAAACCGTGGGCAGCATCACCGGCACCGATCCCGAGCAGTTCTACGCGGTCGCGCATGACCGGCTGTCGCCGGTGTTCGGCATCGACCCGAGCCACACCGACACCGACAACGCCTACCTGGAGCGCAAGGGCTTGGCGCAAGAGTTCGCCAACATGGCCGAACAGCTCCACCTCGCGCAGCAGCTCCAGCAGCACGGCGAACAGATCGTGTCGAGCATCGACGCCGAAGCCAGGTGGAGCGACGGCCAGCGCATCTTTGCGTTCCACGACCAGGACGGTGAACCCCACCAGGTTCGCAGCCTGGACGAGCTGAACAACTACGCGCCCGACCAGTTGATGGCCCTGCCGGCGCTGACCCAGCAGCAAGCGGCCGTCGCAGACCAGGAGGCGAACATGACCCCACCGACCAACGACCAGGCGGCCGCCCTGCTGGCCGCCCATCCTGCCGACGCGGTGCAGGGCATCGAGCAGGCCGCCGCCGCGCGCCGGCAGCTCGCCGCCGGCGAGATCGACGGCCAGGCGTTCGCCGACGCGACCCGTCAACACCTTGGCGTTGAGCTGCCGCCCGACTGGAGCGGAGAGCTGCGCATCGTCGGCGTGGCCGAGCAGGACGGCCAGACCGTCGATGCCGCCCAGGCCGGCATCGAGCCGCAGGCGTTCCAGGTCTACGCGCGCAAGGCCGATGCGCAGTTCGGCGAGGACGCCTTTGCCTTCGTCGCCGGCACCCGCACCGAGGGCCAGGCCGAGGCTCTGGCCGAGCGCCTGCACCTGGTCGATGCGCTGGGCACCGACAACCAGCACGAGCGCGCCGCCAAGCTGGCCCGCGTGCAGGAAGAGCGTGTACGGCGCGACCCCAACGCGACCGAAGAGGACATTTCAGCCGCTAAAGAGGCACGCAAGACCGCCGAGGCGTCGGCCATGCTCAACGACAGCGACGCGCAGCGCCGCGCGGCCGAGCTGGAGCGCCAGGAACGCGAGCGGCAGCAGGCGCAGCCGCAGGCCGAGAAGCCCGAACGGCAGTACATCAACGTGCCGTACAAGGAGAAGGACGAGGCCAAGAGCCTCGGGGCGCGTTGGGATCGGCAGCAACAGTCCTGGTACGTGCCGCCGGGCACCGATGCCGCTCCCTTCGCCAAATGGGCGCAGGGAGCCGCTACAGCGGCCGTAGAGCCGCGTTCGGCCCAGCCGGCACCCGAAGCCCAGGGCGAGGCGCAGAAGCCCGCGCAGCAGGCCCAGCAGGCCCGCCAGTACCTGGCCGTGCCCTACGAGCAGCGCAACGCGGCCAAGGCCGCCGGCGCGCTTTGGGACAAGGCCGCGAAGTCCTGGTATGTCGGCCCGCGCGCCGACGCGGCGAAGCTCGAACGCTGGAAGCCCGAGAACGTGCAGGCCCAGCAAGGGCCAGCGATGACGCCAAGGGAAGAGTTCGCCGAGGCCATGCGCAGCGCCGGCCTGTTCACCGGCAGCAACGCCCAGGGCGATCACCCGATCATGGATGGCAAGCGGCACCGCGTGCCGGTCGAGGGCGGCAAGAAGGGCGCGCTCGATGGCTTCTACGTGGGCCACCTGGACGGGCACCCGGCCGGGCGGATCATCAACAACAAGACCGGCACGGACATTACCTGGAAGAGCAAGGGCTACGCCTTGAGCGACCAGGAGAAGGCCAAGCTCCAGGCCGAGGCGGCCGAGAAGCTGGCACAGCGAGCCGTCGAGCAGGACAAGGCCCAGGAGGCCACCGCGCAGCGCGTCGGTCGGCAGATGGCCGACCTCGTGCCCATCGAGCAGCCGACGCCCTACCTGCAAGCCAAAGGCATCCAGGCGCAGGCCGGCGTGATGACCGACCGCGAAGGCCAGAAGACCTACATCCCGGCCTTCGACGCAGAGGGCAAGCAATGGACGATGCAATACATCCAGGAGGACGGCACTAAGCGGTTCGCCAAGGACTCGAAGAAGGAAGGATGCTTCCACCCGGTCGGCGGCATGGACGCCCTGGCGGCCGCGCCGGCGCTGGTGATCTCGGAGGGCTACGCCACGGCGGCCCAGGTGGCCGAGGCCGTGGGCCACGCCACGGTCGCCGCCTTCGACAGCGGCAACCTTGAGGCCGTGGCGAAGGCGCTGCACGCCAAGTTCCCGGACAAGCCGGTCATCATCGCCGGCGACGACGACCGGCACCTGGTCATGACCCACGGCAACAACCCCGGCCGGGAGAAGGCCGAGGCGGCCGCCCAGGCCGTGGGCGGCAAGGCGATCTTCCCGATCTTCGCGCCGGCCGAGAACACCTACCCGCGCGACTTGCCCGCCATCACGCCCGACAGCTTCAAGACCCACCTGCGCGCCGAGCAGCGCCTTGCCGACGCCGCCGCCGGCAAGGTCGAGCTGGCCGGCGACGAGGCGGCCAAGCTCAAGGCGTCGATGTTGAGCGGCGCGCAGGTCGCGGCGCTGTCCACGATGAAGCAGCACACCGACTTCAACGACTTGGCGCACAAGAGCGAGCTGGGCATCGAGGGCGTGAAGCGGCAGATCGGCGCGGCCATCAGCCAGGTGCAGCGCGACGAGCAGCAGCACCAGGAGCAGAAGCACGTCGAGAAAAAGCAACAGCAGATCGAGCAGCGCCCACGGCGGGCCGCTCGCATCGGATAAGTCGAAAAATCCGGCTAAAGTGGCCGAGCTGCACATCAGGCCGCGCGGTTTTCCTCCCTGATCGCCGGCGCGGTTTCTTCCTCCCTGAACCGCATGCAGACTTGCCGCCTCGGACACCCCGAGGCGGGTTTTTTTCGCCTCGCTCGAGCATCGCCGCATCCGACGATGCCGAGACGACCAGGCCGCGCACGTCGAGCTGCAGCATCGCCATTGCCGACGATGGCACCAGGTCGCCGGCGGTGGCCACCGACCTCGAGCTCGCATCGCCACATCCGACGATGCGCGCCGGCGTCGACCATCGCCAGGTCTGACGATGGCGGCCGCCCTGCCCTGGATCTCGCATCGCCATTTCTGGCGATGAGATCCACGGAGCGGCCATTTAGACCCGCCAATAACGACCCGGCCAAGATAAATCGCATGACGGCCTTTTTGGCCGGGGGTAGCATTGTCGTTTTCAGAAGACGGCTGCACTGAACGTCAGAAGCCGACTGCACTATAGCAGCGGAGGGGTTGGATCCATCAGGCAACGACGGGCTGCTGCCGGCCATCAGCGGACGCAGGGAGGACTTTCCGCAACCGGCCGTTCGATGCGGCACCGATGGCCTTCGCGCAGGGGTAGTGAATCCGCCAGGATTGACTTGCGCTGCCCTACCTCTCACTAGTGAGGGGCGGCAGCGCATCAAGCGGTGAGCGCACTCCGGCACCGCCAACTTTCAGCACATGCGTGTAAATCATCGTCGTAGAGACGTCGGAATGGCCGAGCAGATCCTGCACGGTTCGAATGTCGTAACCGCTGCGGAGCAAGGCCGTCGCGAACGAGTGGCGGAGGGTGTGCGGTGTGGCGGGCTTCGTGATGCCTGCTTGTTCTACGGGGCACTGTTGCAAATAGTCGGTGGTGATAAACTTATCATCCCCTTTTGCTGATGGAGCTGCACATGAACCCATTCAAAGGCCGGCATTTTCAGCGTGACATCATTCTGTGGGCCGTACGCTGGTACTGCAAATACGGCATCAGTTACCGTGAGCTGCAGGAGATGCTGGCTGAACGCGGAGTGAATGTCGATCACTCCACGATTTACCGCTGGGTTCAGCGTTATGCGCCTGAAATGGAAAAACGGCTGCGCTGGTACTGGCGTAACCCTTCCGATCTTTGCCCGTGGCACATGGATGAAACCTACGTGAAGGTCAATGGCCGCTGGGCGTATCTGTACCGGGCCGTCGACAGCCGGGGCCGCACTGTCGATTTTTATCTCTCCTCCCGTCGTAACAGCAAAGCTGCATACCGGTTTCTGGGTAAAATCCTCAACAACGTGAAGAAGTGGCAGATCCCGCGATTCATCAACACGGATAAAGCGCCCGCCTATGGTCGCGCGCTTGCTCTGCTCAAACGCGAAGGCCGGTGCCCGTCTGACGTTGAACACCGACAGATTAAGTACCGGAACAACGTGATTGAATGCGATCATGGCAAACTGAAACGGATAATCGGCGCCACGCTGGGATTTAAATCCATGAAGACGGCTTACGCCACCATCAAAGGTATTGAGGTGATGCGTGCACTACGCAAAGGCCAGGCCTCAGCATTTTATTATGGTGATCCCCTGGGCGAAATGCGCCTGGTAAGCAGAGTTTTTGAAATGTAAGGCCTTTGAATAAGACAAAAGGCTGCCTCATCGCTAACTTTGCAACAGTGCCTAAAATAAGCCTTATATCCAAGCATAAAACAAGGTTGTCTAGACTTCTTTTAACAGTAAAGTTATCATAAAACTGAATTTTATTTTTTAGGTAAGTTTATGCATTCTATCCGCATTCGTTAAGACACAACTATTTGCATAGTGACACTATTTTATAATGGTGGGCTTTTGTTGTGTCTTTAAGAATATATGCGGATATATAAAGTAAAAGTATGCTTAATTTATAAGTATGCTTTTAGTGCATAGTTTCCAGTTATAACTTAATTGACTAGCTATTTGTCCACCCTGTGGATGAATAGCTTTTTTTTTGGGAGGACACTGTGATGCTAGCTTTTGTTTTCACCTAAATCCTGTTTGCTGCATAAAAAATTTCAAGAGCTAAACAGGAGTAAATAAAAATGAGTTTAATTATTAAAGCGAGAAACATACGCTTGGATTATGCTGGGCGTGATGTTTTGGATATTGATGAATTGGAAATTCACTCTTATGACCGTATTGGTCTTGTGGGTGATAACGGAGCAGGAAAGAGTAGTTTACTCAAAGTACTTAATGGCGAAATTGTTTTAGCCGAAGCGACATTACAGCGTTTTGGTGATTTTGCACATATCAGCCAACTGGGCGGAATCGAAATAGAAACGGTCGAAGACCGGGCAATGTTATCTCGCCTTGGTGTTTCCAATGTACAAAACGACACAATGAGTGGCGGAGAGGAAACTCGTGCAAAAATTGCTGCCGCATTTTCCCAACAAGTACATGGCATTCTAGCGGATGAACCAACCAGCCACCTTGATCTCAATGGAATAGATCTACTTATTGGTCAACTTAAAGCATTTGATGGAGCATTACTTGTTATCAGTCATGACCGATATTTTCTTGATATGGTTGTAGACAAGATATGGGAGTTAAAAGACGGTAAAATTACGGAATATTGGGGTGGTTACTCGGATTACTTGCGTCAAAAAGAAGAAGAGCGACAACACCAAGCCGTAGAATATGAGCTGATGATGAAGGAACGGGAGCGATTAGAATCTGCTGTGCAAGAAAAACGCCAGCAAGCTAATCGATTAGACAATAAGAAAAAAGGAGAAAAATCCAAAAACTCTACCGAAAGTGCTGGACGACTTGGGCATGCAAAAATGACTGGCACCAAGCAAAGAAAACTGTATCAGGCAGCTAAGAGTATGGAAAAGCGTTTGGCTGCATTAGAAGATATTCAAGCACCAGAGCATTTGCGTTCTATTCGTTTTCGTCAAAGTTCAGCCCTAGAACTGCACAATAAGTTCCCGATTACGGCAGATGGTCTGAGCTTAAAATTTGGTAGCCGTACTATCTTTGATGACGCTAACTTTATAATACCGCTTGGCGCTAAAGTCGCTATAACTGGATCGAATGGAACAGGGAAAACGTCCTTGTTAAAAATGATATCAGAACGTGCTGATGGATTAACCATATCTCCAAAAGCTGAAATTGGCTACTTTACACAAACAGGATATAAATTTAACACGCATAAATCTGTGCTCTCCTTTATGCAGGAAGAGTGCGAGTACACAGTTGCGGAAATTCGTGCAGTATTGGCTTCAATGGGGATCGGAGCGAATGATATTCAAAAAAACTTATCCGACTTATCGGGAGGTGAAATCATCAAACTGCTTTTATCCAAAATGCTTTTAGGAAAATATAATATTTTGCTTATGGATGAACCAGGAAACTATCTTGACCTAAAAAGTATTGCCGCATTAGAAACAATGATGAAGTCCTATGCAGGAACTATTATCTTCGTATCTCATGACAAGCAATTGGTCGATAATATTGCTGACATTATCTACGAGATCAAAGACCACAAAATCATCAAGACTTTTGAGAGAGATTGTTAATGATAGCCAATCTAATCCGAACATTAATTATTGAACTCTTTAAAGGAAATTAAAAATGACAATTCAAGATATTCAATCACTTGCTGAAGCACACGGCTTGTTGCTTACGGACAAAATGAATTTCAATGAAATGGGCATTGATTTTAAGGTCGTTTTTGCTCTTGATACAAAGGGGCAACAATGGTTGCTGCGTATTCCTCGTCGTGATGGCATGAGGGAACAAATCAAGAAAGAAAAACGCATTTTAGAATTGGTAAAAAAACATCTTTCTGTAGAGGTTCCTGATTGGAGAATTTCATCTACAGAATTAGTGGCTTATCCCATACTTAAAGATAATCCTGTTTTAAATTTGGATGCTGAAACCTATGAAATAATTTGGAATATGGACAAAGATAGCCCGAAATACATAACATCTTTGGCAAAAACCTTATTTGAAATCCATAGTATTCCTGAAAAAGAAGTTCGGGAAAATGATTTGAAAATTATGAAACCTTCAGATTTAAGACCTGAAATAGCAAACAATTTGCAGTTAGTAAAATCTGAAATTGGTATAAGTGAGCAATTGGAAACCCGCTACAGAAAATGGTTGGATAATGATGTTCTATGGGCAGATTTCACCCAATTTATACATGGCGATTTATATGCTGGGCATGTACTAGCTTCAAAGGATGGAGCTGTTTCAGGCGTTATTGATTGGTCAACAGCCCATATAGATGACCCAGCGATTGATTTTGCTGGGCATGTAACTTTGTTTGGAGAAGAAAGCCTCAAAACTCTAATCATCGAGTATGAAAAACTAGGGGGTAAAGTTTGGAATAAACTATATGAACAGACTTTAGAAAGAGCAGCGGCCTCTCCTTTGATGTATGGTTTATTTGCCTTAGAAACTCAAAATGAAAGCCTTATCGTTGGAGCAAAAGCTCAGTTGGGAGTTATATAATTTAAAAATATGATTGCTGAGGCACTGTTGCAAATAGTCGGTGGTGATAAACTTATCATCCCCTTTTGCTGATGGAGCTGCACATGAACCCATTCAAAGGCCGGCATTTTCAGCGTGACATCATTCTGTGGGCCGTACGCTGGTACTGCAAATACGGCATCAGTTACCGTGAGCTGCAGGAGATGCTGGCTGAACGCGGAGTGAATGTCGATCACTCCACGATTTACCGCTGGGTTCAGCGTTATGCGCCTGAAATGGAAAAACGGCTGCGCTGGTACTGGCGTAACCCTTCCGATCTTTGCCCGTGGCACATGGATGAAACCTACGTGAAGGTCAATGGCCGCTGGGCGTATCTGTACCGGGCCGTCGACAGCCGGGGCCGCACTGTCGATTTTTATCTCTCCTCCCGTCGTAACAGCAAAGCTGCATACCGGTTTCTGGGTAAAATCCTCAACAACGTGAAGAAGTGGCAGATCCCGCGATTCATCAACACGGATAAAGCGCCCGCCTATGGTCGCGCGCTTGCTCTGCTCAAACGCGAAGGCCGGTGCCCGTCTGACGTTGAACACCGACAGATTAAGTACCGGAACAACGTGATTGAATGCGATCATGGCAAACTGAAACGGATAATCGGCGCCACGCTGGGATTTAAATCCATGAAGACGGCTTACGCCACCATCAAAGGTATTGAGGTGATGCGTGCACTACGCAAAGGCCAGGCCTCAGCATTTTATTATGGTGATCCCCTGGGCGAAATGCGCCTGGTAAGCAGAGTTTTTGAAATGTAAGGCCTTTGAATAAGACAAAAGGCTGCCTCATCGCTAACTTTGCAACAGTGCCTTCTACGGCACGTTTGAAGGCGCGCTGAAAGGTCTGGTCATACATGTGATGGCGACGCACGACACCGCTCCGTGGATCGGTCGAATGCGTGTGCTGCGCAAAAACCCAGAACCACGGCCAGGAATGCCCGGCGCGCGGATACTTCCGCTCAAGGGCGTCGGGAAGCGCAACGCCGCTGCGGCCCTCGGCCTGGTCCTTCAGCCACCATGCCCGTGCACGCGACAGCTGCTCGCGCAGGCTGGGTGCCAAGCTCTCGGGTAACATCAAGGCCCGATCCTTGGAGCCCTTGCCCTCCCGCACGATGATCGTGCCGTGATCGAAATCCAGATCCTTGACCCGCAGTTGCAAACCCTCACTGATCCGCATGCCCGTTCCATACAGAAGCTGGGCGAACAAACGATGCTCGCCTTCCAGAAAACCGAGGATGCGAACCACTTCATCCGGGGTCAGCACCACCGGCAAGCGCCGCGACGGCCGAGGTCTTCCGATCTCCTGAAGCCAGGGCAGATCCGTGCACAGCACCTTGCCGTAGAAGAACAGCAAGGCCGCCAATGCCTGACGATGCGTGGAGACCGAAACCTTGCGCTCGTTCGCCAGCCAGGACAGAAATGCCTCGACTTCGCTGCTGCCCAAGGTTGCCGGGTGACGCACACCGTGGAAACGGATGAAGGCACGAACCCAGTGGACATAAGCCTGTTCGGTTGGTAAGCTGTAATGCAAGTAGCGTATGCGCTCACGCAACTGGTCCAGAACCTTGACCGAACGCAGCGGTGGTAACGGCGCAGTGGCGGTTTTCATGGCTTGTTATGACTGTTTTTTTGTACAGTCTATGCCTCGGGCATCCAAGCAGCAAGCGCGTTACGCCGTGGGTCGATGTTTGATGTTATGGAGCAGCAACGATGTTACGCAGCAGGGCAGTCGCCCTAAAACAAAGTTAGAAAAGGGAAAGTATGAGCAAGTTATCTGTATTCTTTATATTTTTGTTTTGTAGCATTGCTACCGCAGCAGAGCCTTTGCCAGATTTAAAAATTGAAAAACTTGATGAAGGCGTTTATGTTCATACTTCGTTTGAAGAAGTTAACGGGTGGGGCGTTGTTCCTAAACATGGTTTGGTTGTTCTTGTAGATGCTGAAGCTTATCTAATTGACACTCCATTTACGGCTAAAGATACTGAAAAGTTAGTCACTTGGTTTGTGGAACGTGGCTATAAAATAAAAGGCAGTATTTCCTCTCATTTTCATAGTGACAGCACGGGCGGAATAGAGTGGCTTAATTCTCAATCCATCCCCACGTATGCGTCTGAATTAACTAATGAGCTGCTTAAAAAAGACGGTAAGGTTCAAGCTAAAAATTCATTTGGCGGGGTTAACTATTGGCTAGTTAAAAATAAAATTGAAGTTTTTTATCCAGGCCCAGGACACACTCCAGATAACCTAGTAGTTTGGCTGCCTGAAAGGAAAATATTATTCGGTGGTTGTTTTATTAAACCGTACGGTCTAGGTAATTTGGGTGACGCAAATTTAGAAGCTTGGCCAAAGTCCGCTAAATTATTAATATCCAAATATGGTAAGGCAAAACTGGTTGTTCCAAGTCACAGTGAAGCTGGAGACGCATCACTCTTGAAACTTACATTAGAGCAGGCGGTTAAAGGGTTAAACGAAAGTAAAAAACCATCAAAACTAAGCAACTAAATTTCTAACAAGTCGTTGCAGCATCGTGCGCTGCGCGCACTGGACAGTTTTTAAGTCGCGGTTTTATGGTTTTGCTTCGCAAAAATATTCCATAAAACCACAACTTAAAAACTGCCGCTGAACTCGGCGTTAGATGCTTTGCTGTGCGCACAAATTTCGGCCAGCAACAAGACTGTTTTTTTTCTTAAATCGAACCTAAAATTTATTCGCGGAACTCCATGGATAAATATTTTGAAAAATTGGTTATTTCTGGCTACGTCCATTATTTTTGAGGTCATTGCAACCTCTGCGCTCAAGTCTAGTGAGGGCTTTACTAGGTTAGTACCGTCTTTTATCGTCGTAGCGGGATACGCTGCTGCTTTTTATTTCCTGTCGCTGACACTCAAATCGATTCCTGTTGGAATCGCCTACGCAGTTTGGTCGGGCCTCGGGATCGTCTTGGTCACTGCGATTGCATGGGTTTTGCATGGTCAAAAACTAGATATGTGGGGATTTGTTGGTGTCGGCTTCATTATCAGCGGCGTTGCTGTGCTCAACTTGCTATCTAAGGCAAGTGTTCACTAAAACGGTCGCATCTAACCATTCCGTCGAGAGGGACCGCCCACAAGCTGCGCTTGCGGGTTCCCTTCGCGGCTTCGCCGCTACGGCGGCCCCTCACGTCAAACGTTAGGCATCACAAAGTACAGCATCGTGACCAACAGCAACGATTCCGTCACACTGCGCCTCATGACTGAGCATGACCTTGCGATGCTCTATGAGTGGCTAAATCGATCTCATATCGTCGAGTGGTGGGGCGGAGAAGAAGCACGCCCGACACTTGCTGACGTACAGGAACAGTACTTGCCAAGCGTTTTAGCGCAAGAGTCCGTCACTCCATACATTGCAATGCTGAATGGAGAGCCGATTGGGTATGCCCAGTCGTACGTTGCTCTTGGAAGCGGGGACGGATGGTGGGAAGAAGAAACCGATCCAGGAGTACGCGGAATAGACCAGTCACTGGCGAATGCATCACAACTGGGCAAAGGCTTGGGAACCAAGCTGGTTCGAGCTCTGGTTGAGTTGCTGTTCAATGATCCCGAGGTCACCAAGATCCAAACGGACCCGTCGCCGAGCAACTTGCGAGCGATCCGATGCTACGAGAAAGCGGGGTTTGAGAGGCAAGGTACCGTAACCACCCCAGATGGTCCAGCCGTGTACATGGTTCAAACACGCCAGGCATTCGAGCGAACACGCAGTGATGCCTAACCCTTCCATCGAGGGGGACGTCCAAGGGCTGGCGCCCTTGGCCGCCCCTCATGTCAAACGTTGAACGACAGCTTTCCCAAAAGCTCTACGGCTGCTCTGGGTCGACACCGGTAATCGGATCGTTGCCGCACTGAACAGCGCCCCGTTCCAGGTCGCCTCCATTTATGCGGCTGAACCGAGGGAGAGCAGCTTTACGCCGTCTGGCCGCAGTTCGCCCTTGGGCGACACGTGCCGGTAGAGCGTCTGCCGGGTAATCCCGAGTTCTTCGCAGAGATCGCCCACCTTGGTTTCCGGTTGCCCCATGCTGGCCATCGCCAGGCGTAGCTTGGCGGCGGTCATCTTGAAGGGGCGCCCCCCTTTCCTGCCGCGAGCGCGCGCCGAGATAAGTCCAGCGACTGTTCGCTCGGAAATCAACTCACGCTCGAACTCGGCCAGCGCGGCAAAAATACCGAACACAAGCTTGCCGGCGGCAGTCGTCGTGTCGACCGCCGCACCGTGACCGGTCAGGACCTTCAGGCCCACGCTACGCGCAGTTAGGTCGTGCACGGTGTTGATCAGGTGGCGCAGATCACGGCCAAGCCGATCGAGCTTCCACACGATCAGCGTGTCCCCTTCACGAAGCGCCTTCAGGCAAGCAGCCAACCCTGGGCGATCATCGCGCCTGCCCGAGGCCAGATCCTCGTAAAGGTGCGCAAGGCTCACACCAGCGGCGATGAGCGCATCGCGTTGCAAATTGGTGGACTGGGATCCGTCCGCCTTCGATACCCGCATGTAGCCGATCAGCACCTTTTCACCCGTCACGTATACGTTCGATTATGTGACAGTGTGAGCCGGAAAGCTCTATCCGTCAAAATTTGTCACTTAACCCGTCATTTTGTTTAAGACATGCAAAGGGTGCATCAGGCAGGTAATGTGACAGAAATTCCGGCGGGATGCCTTCCTTCACGAAGGTGGCGCGCAACCGTTCCAAGGAAGCGGGATCGCGCCGACCATAGGAAGCCAACGCGAACAGCGAGCGTGCCGTCTCGGGGTTGTGTCGCGCTTCAATGATGGCCTCGTCGATGGCCTGGACTGCACGCTGCCAGTGATTGATGGGCTCGGGCTTCGGCGCTTTCGTCGGCAGGCCACTGGTGAACCCGGTTTGGGGCTCGGACCAGAATAGCTTTGCCTGCTCGCCTGGCGGGCTGATGTCCCTCACCTCAATCAAGCTGATTGCCGTTGCCGCCGCCTCCAGCATCTGTAACCGTACTATCGGATTCAGGGTTTCATACGGTCGCCACAGACTTTGCCCAGCACGCAGCGGATGCCCGCAGCCTTCCCAGACTTGGCGGGGATACCCCGCGCAGGTTCCGCACGCGGAAAGCGGGGTGTTCAGCTCATCGAGCAGCGTGCGAAGAAGTCGAAACCACAATCCGGCGTGGATGCGTCGGCGCGGCAGCTCCACGTGACCGGTTGTCAGTGCCTGCCAGGTACGCTGGTCCATCGCCGCAATCGCGTCGCTGGCGGTGCGCGGTTCGGCGTCGGCGTTCTCCCAGCCGAGAAACCGCCCTGGCACGCCCCAATAGGATTCCAGCCAGCAGCCATGCAGCGGGCAGCTCAGCATCAGGGGCAGCTTCCACGCGAGCAGTACGGCTTGGTTCTCCGGATCGCTCAGGCAGAGCGGACAGGCGCGGTTTATCGGCTGGCTGGGCAGCCAGGCACGCCAGCTCGTGATGGATCGCGTCTTACGGCGGAGTCTTGGCAGCAACACCGAGAGCTGAAACGCATAGGTTTCCAAGGCGTCTGGAATCTGGTCATCAAGGCTGTCCAGTAGCCAAGGCACCCATCCGGCGAAACTCATACAGCGCAGCCGGTCCAGCTCGATGCCGCTCCGCTGGGAAAGCAACGCCAGCAGCGAGAGTGGTGGCGCGGTGTCCAGGTCATCGACCTGGCCGTGACCAAGATCGTGCTCCAGCAGGTCGGGCTCCTCCATGTGATAGCAAAGGGCCACGCGGTTGAGCCATGAGGACAGCGCCTCGCCTTCTTTCGGGGCGGGATGCAGCGGCCAGCGCGGCGCAGGCTTCACATCAGTTCCCGCTCGAATTGCCGCCGCCGCTCGCTGGGTCCGGTGTAAACGGCCATGCTGAGTGTGCGATGGTTGATCGCTTCCTCGCCGCTCTCCACGGCGACGATGGCCGCCGCCATCAGCAAGTGCGCCAGTTCCCCTATGGTGCCCTCGCTGCGTGTGAGCAGGTAGCGAGCCATGTCCAGCGTGGCAATTGGGGAAGGCCGGCGCAGCGGGAGCGAAGCGGCGAAGCTGGCCAGCAGTGAGCAGCAATCGTCGTTGGCCTCCCATACCGGCAGCATCAT
This sequence comes from Enterobacter cloacae complex sp. ECL352, assembly GCF_020149545.1. NCBI lineage: Bacteria > Pseudomonadati > Pseudomonadota > Gammaproteobacteria > Enterobacterales > Enterobacteriaceae > Enterobacter > Enterobacter cloacae complex sp. ECL352. Next base: position 621 of record NZ_CP083711.1, on the reverse strand, counting down.
CGGCTCGAAGCGATTTTCCAACTGGTCATCGGAGCGGATGGCTAGGTAGGCGTCGCGCGTGCCTACCCCAACCAACGGGATGCGCAGTTCGTTGCCGAGGAAGCGCAGCAGGTTGAGGAATTCCCGGCGGTTGACGCTGTTGCCGGCCAGCACGTTGTGCAGCTCGTCGATCACCAGCATGCGCACGCCGACCTTGCGCAGCAGTGCCAGAGCCAGTTGCTCCATTTCCGGCAACCGTGGGCGTGGGCGCAGCGGCGCGCCCATCGCGGCGAGCAGCGCGACGTAGAAGCGGATCACGGACGGCTCGGACGGCATCTGCACGACCAACACCGGGATGTGCTCCTGGTCGGCGTCGGAGCTGGCCGGGTGGGTGCGGCGGAACTTCTCGACGATCATCGACTTGCCATTGTTGGTCGGGCCAACCAGCAGCAGGTTGGGCATGCGTTGCTTGTTTGGCCACGCATAAAGGGCTTCCAGCCGGTTCAGCGCCTCGACTGCGCGCGGATAGCCGATCCAGCGGTCGGCGCGAAGGCGCTGGATGCGCTCGTCCGCCGGAAGACGGGCCAAGCCCTGGGCCGCCGGCAGCAGGTGGGACAGGTCGATGATGGGATATTCGTCCAC
>NZ_CP083710.1:0-165418 GCF_020149545.1 Enterobacter cloacae complex sp. ECL352 | reverse complement strand
GCTTATCTCCTTTCTCAAACAGGGGAAGAAATTCACCGTATCCTTCTGTTTCCAGAGCGCCTTTCGGGATAAAACGCAGTGAAGCCGAGTTAATGCAGTAACGTAATCCACCGGTATCCTGTGGCCCGTCAGGGAAGACGTGTCCCAGATGGCTGTCACCGTGACGGGAACGCACTTCAGTACGCACCATGCCATGACTGAGGTCGCTCAGGTTGTGGACGTTGTTTTCCACTGGTTTGCTGAATGCCGGCCAGCCACAGCCCGAATCAAATTTGTCCTTCGACGAGAACAGTGGCTCACCGGAGACGATATCCACGTACAGTCCGTCCTCAAAGTGGTCGTCATATTCTCCGGTAAACGGGCGCTCAGTGGCGCTTTTCTGGGTGACGCTGAACTGCAGTTCCGTCAGTGCCTGAATGGTCTGTGGGTCTTTTTTATACGGTTTGTTCATATCGCTCTCCTGACAAATCTCACTCACCGGGACGGGTCCTGCTCATGAATAAGATCCAGATAGTGTTTTTCAAAGTCCGGGTTGGCGGGGAGCGACTTATTTTCCAGGTAGCGCTCTAAAAAGTAGCGGGGAGTGATCCCCGCCCGAAAGGCGGCTTCCATGCCTCTCACCATGAACCCGGGAGTGGTGTCATATTTGCTGGCCAGAAATATCAGGCTGCTGCGTAATTCAGGGTCACCCCATGGCTGACAATGCGTCAGACGAGCGGGGTTTGTGCACGGCGCTGAGTTGCTTCGCCCTCCGGTTAATCAGTGTCCGTCGCAGGTCATGACGCAACAGCACCAGTCCAGCCCCAATCAGAAGAACATCCTTGATAATGAAGCTGTCAATGCGACCCAGCTGCGGCAGAAGGCTCAGGGTGACGATGCCGGTGCCTGCCACCATCAGGGCGCCTGCTGCACCCACTGCCGGCCGGAAAAATCCGGCAATCAGGGCCAGAAGGGTGATATTTTCCACCACGCCGAGTGCGTAGCTGAGCCCCTGAACGCCGAGAGCCGGATACAGCGCACCGAGCCAGGTGCCTGGCAGCAGGTGGTGAAGGGCATTGGCCTCGAAGGCAAACCATTTGTAGGTGCCAAACAGGGCGAAGATGAAAATCACTGACAGCCGCAGAACCATAATGTCCAGGCCTGACGTTTTACGAAGTAACCGGCGCAGTTGTGTCTCGACGTTATTTTTCATGGTGTGTGTCCTTTTATTTTCGTTTTGTGTTTATGCAAACAGCGTGGCGCGGGCATGAACGAAACGGGCCTGCTCAAGCTCAGAAATCAGATAAGCGGCAGCGCCATGTTCAAGGGCTTCGCGGATAACCTCCCGCTCCAGCTCATCCACGGAAGACACCCAGCCAACAGAGAGTGTACGGACCGGTACCAGAGCTGCTTTTTCTTCCTCAGTAAGATCGGATTTGATGATGACCGGTCCATGGGCTTTACGGGTGAAGACAGCGATAACGTCGTTGATAAGTGCTTTCATGATGATGCCCCCTGCATGTCTGTTTTATTGTGTTGTCGTGTTGTTAATATTTATTCTACCTACCAGTAGATAGATTGGCAAGGGGTAACTGGAAATTAAACGCAAGGAAAGTCTTAATGTCTTCTGAGGCCCCCGGAATACAGGCGTTGTCAGCGGTGATTTTTTTGAGTGCTGGCTGCCCCGGTTAAACCGGGGCAGCCACAGGCGTGGCTTTACGGGCGGGAGAGTAGCTGAATAAGCGCGCTCATGGTGCGGGAACAGGCATCATGAGGAGGGATCCGATTGAGCATCAGGGCCCCTTTAATGGCGCTGCCGATGATAATGGCCACGTCAGCCGGCTCAGCAGTAAAAGCCAGTTCACCGCTTTCACGACCCGAAACCAGCACACTGGTCAGGATGCGCAGGTCGGTTTGTGCCAGTCGTGAGGTGGCTTTCTGAAGAGGTTCTTCAAACAGGGCGCTGTCGGACAGCATGGCGTGAATGCCACACATCTGGCCGCTGTCGGCGCATTTGAGAAATGCGTCCATATAACCCTGCAGACGGGCTTTACCCGGTGGCAGCTGTAACAGGGCAGCTTCCAGTTTCAGCAGGCTGGCCTCCTTGTATTCACAATAGGCAAGCCCGAGGTCGGTTTTGGTCTGAAAATGGTAATGGATACTGGCCTTCCGTATTCCCAGACCGTCAGCGAGATCAGCATAGCTGAAGCCCTGGTAGCCGTTCTGCTGGATAAGGGTATCAGTCAGTTCAATCAGACTGTCATGGGTGGACATAATGTTCTCCTGGCACCTGCGGGTGCCTGTTATTCAGACACAACTGCGCCCGGAAACCAGAAGGGTTCCGGGCGCAGTTGCGAGGGTAACGGGTATTCAACGATACAGGACAGCGGTACCGGAAAGTTTATTCATACCGGTGGCACTGGTGATGCGGTAGTGTGTGGCCCCGGCATCAGCGGCTTTCATATCCAGTGAGGCCACCAGGTCATCCAGGGTGGTGAAGCCACCGGAAGAGACCACCCCAATTTTTTGCAGCGATGCTGCTTCGCTGCGGGAAACCATTTGCGGGCTGGCGGCATAGCTCAGTGCGCTGGCGGACAGGGCGATGATGGCAAGGGTGGTTTTGATGATGTTTTTCATGATGACGCTCCTGATGTTCTGTTGTGTGTTTTTGTTTGTGTGTCGTGTTGTTAAAATCAAATCTACCAACCAGTAGATAGGTTGGCAAGTGTTAATTGGGGTCCGCTTGGAAAACGGAATCTATGGTCACTCCCGTTTTTGCAACACCGATTTTGACGACAAGTTGGCTTGCTTGAATCTATCCGGCGTCTGAATGGGATTTTATTCCCGCGCCTTGATGAGTTCCGCGCCTGATGAACCTCCAGAAAATATACGGCTTCAATGAGCCTTTCCGTTTTACAGGTTCCTCAACAGGCCGGTGGGCCGTTAGTATCATCAATATCAGTATTCGCAAAACCAGATCAGTAATTCTTTAAACCGGTGTATTTCTGCCGTTATGCTACATAAGTTTGCTGTCGTGCCGTTAGGGCCCAGGCTATTCTGGCCAGCTTGTTTGCCAGAGCACAAGTGACGACAAAGTTGCTTTTCCGGCACAGTAAATCCCTGACCCAGTCGGCCAATTTTCCAGACTGGTGTTCCAGTTTTTGTATGAATACCCTGGCACACTGAACCAACAAAGTTCGGATCTTTTTATTACCTCGCTTACTAATTCCCAGCAATGTCGTCCTACCTCCCGTGCTGTACTGCCGAGGTACAAGCCCTGTTGCCGCCGCAAAGTCACGGCTGCTGGCGTACTGCTTCCCGTCGCCAATCTCAGTTGAAATAGTACTCGCTGTCAGTGTTCCGACGCAGGGAATGCTCAGCAAGCGCTGTCCAACCTCATCTTCGTCCAACTTTCGTTTCAACTGGGATTCCAAATCTTTAATCTGCTCAACAAGATAGTGATAATGCTGTTGTAATTTCAGCAATAACTGGCTGAGGTAAAGAGGCAAACTATTGTCCTCAAGAAGGGTACTCAGTCGGCTAATAACGGCAGCTCCTCGGGGAACGCTAATGCCAAATTCCAGCAGAAAAGCATGCATTTGATTGGTTGTTTTTACCTTATCCTGAACCAGGGATTCACGGACACGATGCAGAGCCCGCATTGCCTGCTGAGATTCCGTTCTGGGTTGCACAAAACGCATAGACGGACGCGATGCAGCTTCACAAATAGCTTCGGCGTCGACAAAGTCGTTTTTATTGCTTTTAACGAACGGGCGGACAAATTGTGGTGATATCAGCTTTGGGGAATGCCCCAACTCTTCCAACTTGCGTGCCATAAAGTGAGAACCGCCACAGGCTTCCATTGCGATGGTTGTAGCGGGGCATGTCGCCAAAAATTCGATCAACTTTGGCCGGGTAAATTTTTTACGGTAAACAGCCTTCCCGCGACGATCCTGGCAATGAATATGGAAAGAGTTTTTACCCAGATCGATACCAATGAGCGCAATGTTTTCCATGATAGTTCTCCGAATGAAAGCCTGTCCTCAGCATAGTACCGGGAAGGAGGGAGTGACCATCTCATTAATTATCCCACGCTAAGACTATATTTTGTACAGCAGTGGAGAAGGATGAGAGACCAGCAGTTCATTAACAGGGACTCCTTTTTGCTTAAGCGGCTCAATGGTTCTTTCTATATAAACCGTATTCCAGAGTGTTATCGCCGCCGTATGTAGTGTCAGCGCCGGTGGCGTGGTAACGCTGATCCTCCCACCCCCAGATCCCTGATTTCATTCAGCCGGTGCATGAAGGATGCTCGCCCAAGGGCCTCACCCTTATTCAGCCCCGCCTGTATGCATCGGCCTAAGCCTTTATCGCAAAATCAGTCCAGCATAAACAGCGTCCGATCTCTGCAGAAAATCGCCCTCTGCGCTACGAGTTTGAACGCATTTACTCTGTTTATAGGTAACATTCGCTCCACGATATAATGATATCGGCAACGTATTCAGCATCCTGAGCATGAGTCAGAAGGTGATCCGCCTTACCCAACGAAATGAAACTCTTGGGATGCTTTGCTGCTTTGAATATTTTTTCGGCCTGCTCAATTAACACAGTATCATCTTCAGTCGCATGAAAAATAAGCAGAGGCTTGTTCATGGCGAACACCTTATGAGCGATTTTGTGTTCCTGAATATTGTCCAGCATCTGTTTCTTTAAGGTAAATACCCGCCCGGCCAGCTCAACGGGATAGGCTCCATGCTGGTTAATGTTTTCAACATCATCCTTAAAAAGACGTTTTACGTGTGTCAGTTCTCCGGGTGATCCTATGGTGACAACGGCCTTTGCCTCAGGAACTTCGCCGGCAATAGACAGAATGGCCGATCCCCCCAGGCTATGGCCGATGAGCAAAGAAGGCGCTTCGTACTGTCGGCGGAGATAATCTACCGCGCAAAGCAGGTCCGAAATATTGGATGAGAAGTTGGTGTTGGAAAAATCCCCTTCGCTGTTTCCCAGACCAGTAAAATCAAACCGGAGAACGGCGATAGCATTCTCTGTCAGTTTCCGCGCAATACGCGCCGCGCCTTTGAGGTCTTTGCCACACGTAAAACAATGAGCTAACAGCGCAAACGCTTTAGGATTTTCAGGAAGTTCAAGCAATCCGGCCAGTTCTTCACCAGCCGCATTTTTGAACGTAAATTTTAGTTTTTTCATAGGATATTCCAGGTCTTAAACTGATTTCATATGTTTGATCGCAGGGAAAAATAATCTTCTGCTCTGCATCTGGCATTACGCGTTTTCCTTCCTCTACTGGGGATGTGAAACAGAATTCATTCCGAATGCCTGTCCTCACCTTCCAGTTTGAAAGCTGATTATTGCTTCCTGTTCGGTGATCACTTACGCTATGCTACCAACTAGATGGTAGTTTACAAGAATTTTATGAGGTCTCACTGAATGGCCAATTGCGCGCTCATTCTTAAAATATCCCTGGCAATGCTGGCGTTTGCTGCAAACTCTATTCTGTGCCGTCTGGCCCTGCAGGGAGGCCACATTGATCCCCTTTCATTCAGCAGCCTCAGGCTGGCCAGTGGTGCACTCGTCCTGTCACCTTTCTTGTTTTATCACGCAAAAACTACATTATCGCTGTGGCGTCCGCTGAGCGGATTTTACCTCATGGTGTACGCAGTGCTCTTCTCTGTCGCCTATATCCATCTCGATACCGGGGCAGGTGCGCTGTTACTTTTTGGTGCCGTACAGTTTGCGATGGTGATCCACGGATTATTTAAAGGGGAATCACTCTCCGTTATGCGGGCTTGCGGTTTAGTTATTGCTCTGGCAGGAATTGCTGCCCTGCTGTTACCCGGGGCGAAGGCACCGCCGCTTTACAGTGCACTTATGATGATCGTTGCCGGATTAGCCTGGGCCGCCTATTCCGTCAGGGGGAGGGCGGGCCAGGCGGCCGGGGCTTCAACGGCGGCAAATTTTGTACTCGCCACGCCGATGGCTCTCGCTCTTTCGTTGCTGTTTATGAAGCAGGGTCACTATGATGCTGCGGGCATTGCTTTGTCATTGCTGTCCGGTGCCGCCGCCTCAGCCGGTGCATATGTATTGTGGTATACCCTTTTACCCTCTCTCGGCTCTATCACCGCCAGTACCCTTCAGCTCAGCGTTCCCTGTCTGGCAATGCTAGGGGGTGTGGTATTCCTGGATGAATCACTGACGGTCAGAACGATATTTTCTGCCCTGGCGGTGCTGACTGGCATTGTGATGGTGACACGCGAGAAATCCCCCCGTCAGTCGATGACAAAGGCGAGAGAACCTTAATAACGCAATTAATTCATGCAGTTATGATGATTCTCTTATGTTAATCACACGAGCCAGTTTTCCCGCTCCGGCATCAGACTGACAGTAATACTGAGGTCGACGTTTCTGACTACACCTAAGGCAGGTTTATGAAATGAAATATGATTTTGATGAGTACGTAAGCAGAGAGAAAACAGACAGTCTCACCGTGGACGGCTGGCGGGAATACCTGTTTTCGGGACAGTCCGAATTTGCAATGCGGTATCCGGCAGAAGGGCTAATCAACCTCTGGGTTGCTGACATGGCTTTTGCCACACCAGAGCCGATTCTTCAGGCCATCAGAGACCGTCTGGATAGAAAAATACTCGGCTACACTAAAATCTACGACGAAGAATACTATGAGATCTTTGGCAGCTGGTGTGAGCGACAATATGGTCACCGTTTCAAAACGGAAGACATTGTGCTGTCTCCGGGCATTATTCCCGCGCTGAACCGTCTCGTCCCGCTTCTGACCGACATGGATGACAGTATTCTTATTATGACGCCTTCATATGGCCCGTTTAAAAAGGCGGGTGAATACAGTCAGCGTCGCGTGGTGTACTCGGCGTTAAAAAAATCAGCAGGCGGCTGGGAACCTGACTGGGAAGACTTTGCACGCAAAGCCAGTCAGGCCGATTTACGTGTGAAAATTCTTTTCCTGTGTAATCCGCATAACCCGACCGGACGAGTCTGGCGGCCTGATGAACTTAAGCGGATTATTGAAATTTGCCTGGCCAATGACATCTGGGTGATATCTGACGAAATTCACTGCGACCTGTCCCGAAGCGGTATCGGTCATACACCGGCCGCCTCTCTTTTCCCTGATTCTACACGCATTATTACCTGCATGTCCTCGAGTAAAACATTCAATCTGGCCGGGAATTTGTTGGCAAATATCATTATTCCGGATCCCGGTGTCAGAAGCGAGTGGCGTCTCAGACACGACGAGTTCATCTCTCCACTGAGCCTGGCAGCAAACAAAGCGGCGTGGAGTGAATGTGATGACTGGCTTGTCCATCTGAGGGAATATATTGACGGCAATTTCCAGTACCTGCACGACTATCTCAAAAGCTATTTGTAACGGCTCGCAATCGAAATCCTTCGGGCTCGCAATCAGCGCAATTTTCGGCTCAGATTAAGTGACAATGAAAATCCTCACAGGCTCACATTAAGTGATAATGAGCTCGCGTTTATCTTTTCCGGCTCGCCATTCATTGCCTCGGGCTCACAATAAATGCAAATGAAAATTCTCCCATTGCGTCACCAGTAGATAATTTATTGCTTCTTATGCTGGCGAAACAGGGCTGTCAAGACCCTTTCAATCATCTCTTTCACCACCTCAGATTTCGGACGCTCCAGCGCCGTCAACGCCAACCCTTTTTCCAGTGTGATAATAAAACAGGCAAACGCTTCAGGAGCAAGGTAAGCAGGCAGCTCTCCACATTGCTGCGCCTCTCGCGCTTCGTTTTCCAGCCACTGGGTAAATGCCTGCCTTTCATCGCGTAATTGTGCGGCAAGGCCTCCTTCATCAATCTGGAAAGCCAGTGCGGAAAAGGTCATGGCGCACCCCAACGGTTTACCGTCACAACTGAACAACGTAAAGGCGTCATGAAGAAAATGACGCATCCGTTGTTCGAAAGTTTGTGTTTGATCCTGCAGACACTGTTCCAGCCCCCCCAACCAGTGCTGGCGGTAATACATAAGCGCCGCCGCATACATCCCCTCTTTGTTACCGAAGGCCAGATACAGCGATGGAGGTTTCATTCCGGTTACATGGGTCAGGTCTGCTATCGAGGTTGAGGCATATCCCTTTTGCGCAAAAACCTGAAATAACGCCTCCGCCAGCTTATCTGATGAGATGAGTTTTGGCCTGCCAGTTTTTTTCTTTTCAATCATGGAGATAGCCTTATCTTTTAACTTAATCATTATGTTCATAGTATCATGTTTTATAGTTATCGCTAAAAAACAATTGCATCACTGAAATATTTACCTTATATTTTTTATTGATCACTACAAAATACGAACGGGATAGGCGTATGAGAAAGTTCATTATTGCTGCAATATTGAGTCTGAGCATCCTGCCCGTGCTGGCACAGGCATCAACCGAAATCAACAATTCTCACCAGTGCGAATTGCTTCGCCTTGGGAGCATCAGTGTTTCAGGTGGCACGATTGATGAGTTGACTAGCAAGCTTGCAGCAAAAGCAGAAAAATCAGGCGCCGATTATTTCCGCATCACTTATTTAAATACCAATGCCCATGGATATGCCACTGCAACGCTATACGACAATGCAGGCGCTTAGCTGCAACATAAATTTGACAAGTTAATCTGTTACATAAGGGATGTGTGGCTACAGAACCCTTATGGCTTTTTACATACGCAAAGGAAAATATTATGAAAACAAACATTAAAGCGCTGTTTTTTGCTTCGCACCTGGCTTTATTTGGCGTGGGTTTCGGTGTCGGTATCTATGTACTGCCTATCCTCACCGCTGAGAAAAACTCCAGTGCTGATGAAATTAAGGAAGTTAAAAATAATGCCCGCTACACGGGGGCATTTTTTAAAAACCAAAAAGGGAGTAATGCTGTTCATTGGGTTGATGGAAAGCTGTATGTCTCCGATCAAGAAATCGCATTTGAAGGTAGCATTGCTCCAGGTCCGGATTACAAGATCTATCTGACCAAAACCCAGGCTGATGATCGTAATTCATTTTTAAAAATAAAAGAAGAATCATTATATATAGGTGATTTGAAAAACTACGGCAACTTCAAAAAGAACCTGCCAAATGGTGTCAATATTGATGAATACACCACTGTGCAAATCTGGTGCGAAAAATTCGAGCAATTTATTGGTTCAGCCCAATACAGGTAGTGGGGTAAAACACGGGTTACTGGAGTTATTTTCGCAAACAGATCATGACGCTCTCTGTGTGACTGGCGCAATGATCACCGGATACGCTCGCAATTAAGGCTATCGGACCTTAAGACTCTGTCAAAATAGATAAACTGGAATATCCATTTACCCATATGGGGTCGTCTGGCGTACTGCAATTCAGTCAGCAAATCTCATGGAGTAAAATCGTATTTTATGGGTGCACCCAAAGCATACAGTTTGGTGAGACAGTTTTTCTGTCTCATTTGGATTGTTTTTGTCTCATCTGCATGTTACGTTTTCCTCATCTAGAGTCTAACGAGACATTTTTCATAACAATGGCTTTTTACGGTTATGCCCGGGTTTCAACCAACGACCAGGATCTGGATTTGCAAATACAGACGCTTCGCGCCGCTGGCTGCGAAATCATCCGTTCAGAAAAAGCGAGCGGGACCAGCCGCGATGGACGAACTGAGCTGCAACTGTTGCTGGATTTTCTGCGTAAGGGAGACACGCTGATTGTCACGCGAGTCGATCGCCTGGCCCGTAGCATTAAAGATTTGCAGGATATCGTGTATGCCCTGAATCAGCAGGGCATTACCCTCAAGGCAACAGAACAACCTGTGGATACGCGCACCGCAGCAGGTAAGGCGTTTCTGGATATGCTGGGTGTCTTCGCTGAGTTTGAAACCAACCTGCGCCGTGAACGCCAGTTGGAAGGTATCGCTGCCGCAAAAGCCCGCGGGGTTTATCAGGGGCGCAAACCGCGCATCGATCCTGTTGAGGTCCGTCGGTTGTACGTTGAAGAGAAAATGGGCGCAACGGCGATTTCTCGCCAACTGGGGATCGGTCGAGCCTCGGTCTATCGTGTGCTGGACCGCGATGAGCAGCCGGCGTAAGGCCATTCCAACCGATTCTTTGTTGCAACTGCGACAACGGCTTGACCGTCTGCCACCAAAAAGTCCGGAACGCGCGGCCCAGATCACCGCGATGGCGCTACTCTATTGCATTTCCGTCACCACCGTCTATCGTACACTCCGTGCCTTCCAGAAACCTCACATTGCACACCGGCGTGATCACGGGAAACCCCGGATACTGCCGCCGTCCGAACTCGAATATTATTGTGAACTGATCGCTGCATTGAAATTACGTACCACCAATAAAGCCGGTCGTCATCTGTCCACGACGCGTGCCATTCAGTTGCTCGAAGAACATGGTGTGGAAACGACTCAGGGGCTGGTTAAACTTCCAAAGGGGTTGTTGCGCAGGCCAACGGTTAACCGCTATTTGTCCCTGTTCCGACTCGATCACTCACGTCTGTTACGGGAGCCACCGGCAGCGCGGTTCCAGGCTGAGTGCAGTAATGACTGCTGGCAGTTCGATATGTCGCCCTCTGATCTCAAATATATCGAATGTCCTGAGTGGATTGATCCGGCCCGTGGACAACCTACCCTGATGTTATTCAGCGTGGTGGACGATCGCAGCGGGGTTAATTACCAGGAATACCGCTGTGTGTATGGCGAAGATGCGGAGTCTGCCTTGCGTTTTCTGTTTAATGCCATGGCGCCTAAAAGTCATCCGGAGATGTCTCTCCAGGGGCGACCGAAAATGCTGTACCTCGATAATGGCCCGGTGGCGAAAAGCCATGTCTTCCAGAATGTGATGCAGGCGCTGCAGATTGACTGGCAGACACATATGCCGGCAGGCAAGGATGGCACCCGCACCACAGCCCGGTCAAAAGGCAAGGTTGAGCGCCCGTTCCGTTCCGTCAAAGAAGCCCACGAAACGCTGTATCATTTTCATAAGCCGGAGACTGAACAGCAGGCGAATGAATGGCTCTGGAACTACCTGATACGCTATAACGCACAACGACATCGCAGCGAAAAGCATTCCCGTGAGGAAGATTGGCTGATGCATTTGCCACCAAAGGGAGTGCAGGACATGTGCACCTGGGAACAGTACTGTCGCTTTGCCCGGGAGCCGGAGTCTCGCAAGGTGGGTATCGATGCCCGCATAACGATTGACGGGACAGCTTACGAAGTCGAACCCGACATGGCGGGTGAAACTGTTATCCTGCTGTGGGGCCTCTTTGATGACGAAATGTTCGTGGAGTTTGACGGTGAAAAGTGGGGGCCTTATTTTCCTGTTTCCGGCCCGATACCTCTGCACCGCTATCGGGCATTCAAACGCGGAAAAGCAGCGGTGCGGGCAGACCGTATCCAGTCATTGGCTCGGCAACTGAACTTACCTATCAGCGCCCTGTCCGGTTGTGACCTCAAACTGGTGGCCGATAGCGTTCAGAGCACGCGGGTGTTGCCACATCAACCCTTCGAGTCCACAGCGTTTGAATACTGTTTTCCTACCCCGGTGGCAGCGAAGCTGGCTATTGCGGCTGATCTGGCCACACCGCTGGCGAAATTATCGGATGAAGACAAGGCGTTTATCGACCAAGTACTGACAGACACGCTGATCCGCAGTGAGGTATTTGCCCGGGTCAGGGAGTATTTCCGCAACACCCAATCAGGAGAGGATCATGCGGGTTGAGGTAATGGAACATTATGGACTGGCGCAACCAATCGATCAGGCCGGTTACTATGAGACGGCTCACCATAAGCAGCTTATCAAGGATATCCGCGGTGCTATCCACGAAGGCCGGTTAATTGCCGTTTGTGGTGTGGTTGGCAGCGGCAAGACAGTCACTCTGCGGCGTTTGCAGCAGCGTCTCAGGGAGGAAAATAAAATTACCGTAGCTCGCTCCCTGTCGATTGAAAAGCACAATATTAAACTGGCCACGCTCATCAACGCGCTCTTTTACGATTTGACGCAGGATAAACAGGTTCAGATCCCCAAACAGGGCGAACGACGCGAGCGTGAGTTACAGGAACTGGTCAAAAAAGGAAAGCGGCCAGTGGCATTGTTTGTTGATGAAGCGCATGACCTGAACGGGCATACACTGATCGGACTCAAAAGGCTGATGGAAGTTGTGGAGGACGGTGGCGGCCGGCTGTCGGTTGTTCTGGCCGGTCACCCCAAACTGCGCAATGACCTGCGACGCCCGACTATGGAGGAGATCGGTTATCGCACGGATATCTTTACGCTGGATGGGATCACCGGTAGCCAACGGGAATATATTCAGTGGCTACTGAAAACCAGTATGGGGAAAGGCAAGCCGGAAGACATTCTGACCGCCGACGCCCTCGACCTGCTGGCGATGAAACTACGTACCCCACTTCAGGTTCAACTACATCTGACGCTGGCCCTGGAGGCCGGTTATCAGACGGGAGAAAAGCCGATAACCGCCGCCCTGGTTGAATCGGTACTTTCCCGCCAGCTTGACGATTTGGAGCCGACATTAACGCGTCATGGTTATCGACTGAAAGACATGGTGGAGCAGTTTGATGCCAAACCGGCAGAAATCAGGGCCATGTTCAACCATCAGCTCGACCCTGCTCGAACAGCAGAACTGCGGGACAGGATGCTGGCGGTGGGGCTCCCGATATGACGAATTTCATTTGCAGTTATTGTGAGCCGAAGGAAATGGAATGCGAGCCGAAAAAGATAAACGCGAGCTCATTGTCACTTAATGTGAGCCCGGGAGGATTTTCATTGTCACTTAATCTGAGCCGAAAATTGCGCTGATTGCGAGCCCGGGGGATTTCGATTGCGAGCCGTTACAGCTATTTACCCGAAACCAGGTTCTCGATCCCCGAAGGGACATATCTGGCCTGGATAGATATTAGCCGCTACCTGCCCGACACCGCAGGTGAGGATTTATCGCTGTATTTTGCCCGGGAGTCAGGGGTCCTTCTTGAAGGGGGCTTGCTGTTTGTCGACAATGGGGACGGATATATCCGGTTAAATCTGGCCTGCCCACGGAGTATGCTGACAGCAGGGATGAAAAGAATTTCACAGGTACTGCGGATACCGGCTCCTCATCGTGTATAACCCCTTTCTCTCTGGCCGTTTTGTCCTGTCAGGATGTCGTCAGAACCCGGCATAACACCCTGTGCCGGGAACACAAAAGGCACGGATGAACAGGTCGTGAATATTCTTAGTGAAGCCTGCTGATGACATGTCTGGCGACAAAAAAATGCCGCCCTTAAGGGGCGGCTTATGCCAGCGTCACGGGGTTATCGTCTGACCGCCATGATGCCCGCATCGACATCCCAGATAGCGCCCGTCACCCATGAGGTTTTGTCAGACAACAGGAAGAGAATAGTGTTTGCCACATCTTCGGCAGTTCCGACGCGTCCCAGCGGGTGGAAATCGTTCAGCGACTTCATAGCATCTGCGATATCCGCTTTGTCCATGAAGCCTTCGTATATCGGCGTATGAACAATCCCGGGAGACACCGCGTTGACACGAATACCCGCGCTGGCCAGCTCAATCGCCAGATTACGCGTCAGGGCATGCAGACCCGCTTTTGCCATTGAATAGGCCGAGGCCGGCGAGTCACCCAGTGCAGCCTGAGCACCAATCGAACCGACGTTGACGATAGACCCTTCGAGCTTCGCGGCGAGCATGTTCTTCACGACATCCTGTGTAATAAAGAACGTGGCTCGGTTCAGCGAAAGATACATGTCATAATCGGCAAAGCTGTGCTCGGTAAATCCTTTGGGCATGAAGATACCGGCGGCATTCACCATCAGGCTGATATCGCGATGGTGAGCATTAATTTCCTGACGGATAGTTTCCATACCTTCTTCGGTCATCAGGTTCGCCGCGATGACCGCAACCGGTCCCAGAGGGCTCAGTTCTTTTTGCACCGCTTCGGCTTTGTCTTTTTTATTCCCGGTCAGCACGACACTGCCGCCCGCTTCCAGTACCATGCGTGCCACGGCCAGGCCCATGCCGCTGGTACCGCCGACGACGAGCAGTTTTTTACCTTTGAAAAAAGTGTTCATTTTCTGACTCCATTACTGGTGGGTAAGACGTTGCCGGCAGCGTGAAACTGCCGGCGGTTGACGGATTAAATACTGCAGCCATCCGTTCCGCAGGTCTGACCCGCAGTGGCTGAAAATTCGGTTTGCTGTTCATCCCAGACCTGACGCAGGGTATTCAAAAAGTTATCTGCTGCCTGAGCCCCGCTGATGGCATATTTTTCGTTCATCACAAAAACCGGAACGCCGCTGAGGCCAATAGACTGTGCGTGGGCTTCATCGTCGGAAACGGTGGCGCGAAAATCGTCATTTTCCAGGGCGGCTTCAGCGTCAGCTTTCGGCATACCGGCTTCTACGGCCATGGCAACGAGCTGCTGACGGTCAAAGAGAGAGCGACCTTCGGTGATACTGCCATGATAAAAACGTTCTTCCACCGCGTCCGCAATTCCGGCCTTACGCGCGGCAACCAGCAGGGTGTGTGCATCTTCTGTATCACCAAACATCATGCCGTCGAAGTTGTAGATCAGACCTTCAGATTTACCGGCGGTGCCCACCTGATTCATCATCAGCTCCGCTGAATGCTGACTGCCCAGCTTTTTAACGATGGCATCCTTAAAAGGCATCGCGGGAGTACCACCGGCCAGACGGTAGCTGTGATGGCGGATCACCACCTGGTCGCGAAATTCAAAGCGATTCAGACCCTGTTCAAATCTTTTTTTAGCAATCCAGCACCACGGGCAGACCAAATCTGACCAGATATCGATGGTAAGGGTGGGTTTCAGCGTTTGCATAATGATTCCTCAAAGACGTTGGGCGGTCGGATCTCACTTATCAGAGAACCGCGACCGTATGGGATTTATTGCGCCTGCCAGACCGGGTAATCGGTATAGCCTTTTTCCGGGGAACCACTGACGCCGTAGTAGGTGGCGCGGTCACTTTCTGCCAGTGGCCAGCCGTTTTGCATTCTTTCAACCAGATCCGGGTTAGCGATGTAGGGCACACCAAATGCCACCAGATCCAGCTCATCATCTTCCAGAGCCTGCTCTGCGATATCACGGGTAAAACCGCCGGCAGCGATGATGGTGCCTTTAAACGTGTTGCGAAAACGGCGGCGGAAGCCTTCCGGAAGTGGCGCTTTGATGTACACCGGCTGATAGTAAAGGTGTACGTAGGCCAGTTCCCGCTGACCGAGCGCGTCGGTGATGGCTGACCAGGTTTGCTCTTCACCTTCATACGGCGCGAGGTCATAAATGCGGCCGAACGGTGACAGGCGCACGGCAACGTGGCTGTTACCCACGGCTTCCGCCACGGCGTCAATGGTCTCCAGCAGGAAACGCTGACGATTTTCCACCGAGCCGCCGTATTCGTCGGTGCGGGTGTTCAGTTCGCTACTGAGGAACTGGTCAAAGATGAATCCGTTTGCCGCCATGATTTCCACGCCGTCAAAGCCGGCTTCCATCGCCAGGCGTGCGGAGTGCACGAAGTCTGCAGTGATGCGTTTAACTTCATGCGTTTCCAGCGCGCGTGGCTGGCTTGGTACAACCGGGCCCGGTTCTCCGGATTCGGTCAGCGCAAAAACGGTGGTATTGACCGCCTGAACGGTGCCCGCTGAAACCGGCGCTATGTGGCCTGGCTGAAGAGAGACGTGAGACATACGGCCGACGTGCCAGAGCTGCGCGAAAATACGGCCACCTTTGGCGTGAACCGCTTGTGTCACCTTACGCCAGCCCTGGACGTGTTCGTCGTTGTAGATACCAGGGGTATAAAGGTAACCCCGGCCTTCTTCTGAAACCGGCATCCCTTCGGTGATGAGCAGGCCAGCAGAAGCACGCTGTGCATAGTACAAAGCCACGACCTCATCCGGCACGTCATTCATGGTGCGGGTGCGGGTCATCGGTGCCATGACTACACGGTTTTTTAACGCCAGGCCAGACAGATTGTAGGGGGTGAAAAGCTTACTCATCGTATACCTCACAAAAAACAAAAAGGAGTATCCCGGCAGGGATTTGCACAGCCCGGCAGTATCATCGACTGGACGTCGCGCACTGGAGTTGCATAAACATCTGATGGGTGGCAATATACCAACCATCTAGTAGGTAGGTCAATGGCTGTGTCGTATTTTTTTGTCATAACGCAGCCATTTCTGAATTGTCACTCATTTTGCGAGGTCATCACCATGCGTACATTAACAGCTTATAACGAAGATAATTTCCGCCAGATAGAGCAGTACAACGGAATATCGGTGGTACGTTTCTCTGCACCCTGGTGTCCGCCCTGTCAGGCCAGCGAAGAAATGTTCAGTCAGTTTGCAGACCGGCTCGATAGAGATATTCAGGTGGGGAAAGTCAATGTAGATCAGGCGCCGGTGCTGACAACCAAATACGAGATCTGGGGGCTGCCGTCTGTGCTGATATTTCATGAAGGGCAATTAGTTAAACGCATACCGGGTGTGAAACCTGCATCGGTATATGCTCAGGCTATTGCGGACATAAAAAAAGGGCAGTAATGCCCTTTTAACGTGGAATTTATTAATGCTTAACCGCGTGCCTGACCGACGGCATCCAGAGTGCGGGCTGAATAAATGACCGCCGCGCCAGCGTTGAGGTTAATCGCCACGCCCAGCGCTTCAGCAATTTCAGCGTCGGTTGCACCGGCTTTCACAGCGGCGTCGGCGTGAAAAGCAATACAGCCGTCGCAGTGGGTTGTGACTGCGCACGCCAGGGCAATGAGTTCACGCACTTTTGCGCCCAAAAGGTCAGTTTTGTTACCTGCGTTGCCCAGGGCAACCACGCCTTTCATGGTCTCGGGGGTCAGTTTGCCCAACTCGCCTAAACGTTGCATTAACTCTGAGCGATAGTTGTTCCAGTCCAGCATAGTGTCATTCTCCTGAATGAGGGGTATTAAGAAGCAGTTTTATATACTTAAGGCTGTTGGCGAAGACTTCGGGTCTGGCCGTTGCATGCGCCACTACGCTTGAGCCTTCACAGACATTAATGATCATCAAAGCAATATCTGATGGTTCGGCATGGGATGAAAACTCACCTGACTCCATGCCCGCCCTGACGACTTTTGTGAGCCACTCGATTTGCATATCGAAATAAAGTGATGTCTGTACAGTAATTGCCTGAGGCAGATTGGCGGTCTCTGCTGACAACGCACAACACAGTGGCAGTAGCGAAGCTTTATGGCTTTGCGCGAAGATATCGATGTAAGCCGCAATTCTTCTCTCCGCGCTTTTCTCAGTCGCCTCTATCTGCTCAAATACGCGTTGTGTATCAGAGAACGCCTGTATTACCACCTGCTCACCCAGAATATCTTTGGTCGGGAAATGGTGATGAATACTGGCCTTGGTGATACCCACTATTTTTGATAAATCAGCATAGCTGAATACTGAATACCCTTTTTCGCGCATCAGGTGTTCTGCTTCGCTGAGCAGCCGTTCCCGTGTCATGGTTGTCATAATTACTCCATATAATCTACTAGTTGATAGATTATATTGTTGCTATTTTTCCGTAGCAAGTTGTATCACTGACTCAGTATCGTGCAGAGCTGAACGTCACTGCCATCCTGCATTCTGAATGGCAGCATTACATCTCTGACATCACGCCAGGCGTGTAATCATTTCAACCGGATTAGCCAGAGTATCGTGGATTGGCGAATTCTTTTGCATTTCGCTGACCAGCGCTTCTAACTCCTCGCGACTGGCGGTCTTGCTCGTAAGGTGAACATCGACGCGAATAGATTTCGCACCTTTACGCACGTTGCTGTCCAGCCCAAGGAAGCCGTTGAGGTTGATATCGAAATTAAGATCCAGCTCGATACCGTCCAGGTCGATCCCTTTTTCAGCAGCCATCATGGTAAGGGTGGCGGTATAACAGCCAGCCAGCGCCTGCATGATGTATTCAGTCGGGCTCATGCCGGTATCGGTGCCGAGTAAACCTGCGGGTTCATCACCGATATTAGAAAATTTCCCCACACGGCTGGTATCGATAACGCCGTTCTGGATTGTGGCGCCGGTCTCTGTGCGAACGGTTAATCCGCCGCTGGAACGGGCTTTCATCTGGAAAGTCAGGTTACCCAGACCAGGCTGGCTGCGAACTGCTTCACGGGTATTGTGGATCGCAGCTGCGTCTGCAGAAGGTTTAACGGTAGTAGACATAATGGCTCCTGTAATTTCTTGATAAAAGGTATAGCTGGTGTAACCAGCACCAATCATCTAGTTGGTAGATTAGTGTCGCGAACCTCTTTTGTCTACTCTTTTATAAAAAATAGGGGGAAAAGAACCCAGCAGGCTGTTTTATTTCATAATAACCATTTGATTTTTTTATAATCTTCCCAGCCGCTCACTCTTGCAGCAATCCAGCCTTTACCCGAAGGATAGTCTGGCGGGTGGTATTAAATTCCCGGGCAATAGCACTGATACTGATGCCAGCATTTAGGCGCTCTGTCACTGTTTGCTTTTGTTCCTCGCTCAGGATGGGGGGGCGACCGAAGCGTTTTCCAGCCGCTTTTGCCCTCGCAATACCTGAATACGTTCGCTCAAGCAGCAAATCCCGCTCAAACTCCGCTACAGCAGAAATTACCTGCATAGTCATTTTTCCGGCCGGACTGGTCAAGTCAACGCCTCCGAGTGCGAGACAATGAACGCGAATATCTAAAGCCGCCAGTTGCTCTACTGTTTTTCGGATATCCATCGCATTACGACCCAGACGGTCAAGTTTGGTGACAATCAGTACATCCCCATTTTCCATGCGATCTAGCAACCGGATAAATCCGGGGCGTTCGCTGGCAGCAACCGAGCCACTGATATGCTCCTCAATAAGTCGTTGGGATCTGATGGCAAAACCCGCCGCTTCAATTTCACGACGCTGGTTTTCTGTGGTCTGTTCCAGAGTTGAGACCCTGCAGTAGGCAAAAACACGTGACATGGGAAACTTTCCGTACGAAATGGATGTCCGAATTATAACGTGTGTCCGAAATTAATTTCACTAAGTTTCGGACATGTGCTGTAAGTGGTGTACGAAACCGACCGGTTTCGGTCAGTGTAAAGTGATAACAAAAATAAACTATATGCAGAGGAAGCATCTATGCCACGGAGACAAATACTCAGCAGTGAAGAAAAAGAACGCTTGTTGGTTGTGCCGGATGATGACGTTCTTCTGACACGCATGTGCTTTTTGAGTGAACATGACCTCGCGCTTATTAATAAACACCGCAGACCCGCAAACCGCCTGGGCTTTGCTGTTTTACTCTGCTATTTGCGAGGGCCAGGGTATCCTCCCGACAAAAATGCGTCCCCTCACGGCGGAGTTATTTCCCGGCTTGCGGCTCATTTGAAAATTCAGCCTGATTTGTGGGCCGAGTATGCCTCAAGAGAAGTCACCCGCTGGGAGCATCTGGCCGAACTCTACCGCTATCTGGAATTATCCCCCTTCAACCGGGCGCTACAAAAAACCTGCATTCGCCACCTTTATCCCCATGCTATGCGGACAGACAGAGGCTTTTTGCTTGCGGAGGAAATGCTCTCCTGGCTCCAACTCAATAAGGTGATTTTTCCTTCTGTTGATGTTGTCGAGCGAACCCTGGCCGAAGCAACAACGCTTGCAGACAGAGCGGTCTTTTCTGCGCTTACTGCGCAGCTTGAGCCAAGACATAAAGCGGCGTTGGACCGTCTGCTGGTCTCTGAGGGGGAGCAATCTTCACGGCTGGCCTGGCTGCTCCAGCCTCCGGGAAAAATTAATGGTAAAAATGCCCTGCAACATATCGACCGGTTAAATTCGATTGAGTCGCTGGCACTGCCTGACGGCATTGCGTTTTCCGTTCACCAGAACCGGCTCCTGAAACTCGCACGCGAAGGCAGGAAAATGAGTAGCCGTGACCTGGCAAAATTCACTGATGTTCGCCGTTATGCCACGCTGGTTTGTGTCATATCGGAAGCCAGGGCCACCCTGACAGACGAAGTTATTGAGCTGCACGAGCGTATTCTGGGCAGTTTGCTCAGCAGGGCAAAACGCACACAGGCCGAGCGACTTCAGCAAACGGGAAAGCTGATTCAGAGCAAGCTGAAGCAATACGTTACCGTCGGGCAGGCATTGCTGAACGCCAGAGAGTCCGGTGAAGATCCCTGGGCCGCAATAGAAGACGTCCTTCCCTGGCAGGAGTTTATCAACAGCGTGGAAGAGACGCGGTTCCTGTCACGTAAGGACAACTTCGACCCGTTGCATCTGATCACAGAAAAATACAGTACGCTGCGTAAATATGCCCCCCGGATGCTGGCCGCGTTGCAGTTCATGGCGGCACCCGCCGCAATTCAACTCAGTGACGCGCTGGATATCGTCAGAGAGATGTATCGAAAACAACTCCGAAAAGTACCGCCTTCAGCGCCAACCGGGTTCATCCCGGAAAGCTGGAGAAAGGTGGTGATCACGCCCTCCGGCATTGATCGAAAATATTATGAATTTTGCGTGCTGAATGAGCTAAAGGGAGCCCTACGTTCTGGTGACATCTGGGTAAAGGGATCTCGCCGTTACAGGAATGTCGATGATTATCTGATCCCATCTGGTGATTTTGAAAAATCACTCCTGAATAACCAGCTACCCCTTGCTATTCCGGCCGACTGCAATGAATACATCGAGAGCCGTATGATGCTTCTGGCAGCGCGCCTGAAGGAAGTTAATGCGATGGCACTGGCCGGTGATTTGCCCGATGTTGATATATCGGACAAAGGCGTGAAATTACCCCACTGGACAACAGTGTCCCTTCAGCAGTATCCCCGTTTGCCGATCTGGTTTATGGCATGCTGCCTCATCCTAAAATTACTGAAATGCTGGATGAAGTAGATGGCTGGACC
Organism: Enterobacter cloacae complex sp. ECL352; assembly: GCF_020149545.1. Taxonomy (NCBI): domain Bacteria; kingdom Pseudomonadati; phylum Pseudomonadota; class Gammaproteobacteria; order Enterobacterales; family Enterobacteriaceae; genus Enterobacter; species Enterobacter cloacae complex sp. ECL352. The sequence goes on along the minus strand of NZ_CP083710.1, from coordinate 144,501 downwards.
GGTTTTACCCACCATTTCACTCATCTCAAAAATCATCACGTCAGACCTAAAGACAGAAAGTTGTTACTGACCACCATCCTGGCTGACGGCATCAATCTTGGGCTGACAAAAATGGCTGAATCCTGTCCGGGAACGACCAAATCATCACTTGAGGGCATTCAGGCCTGGTACATCAGGGATGAAACATATTCAGCAGCACTGGCTGAGTTGGTCAATGCCCAGAAAAAACGGCCTCTGGCGGCATTATGGGGCGATGGGACAACCTCCTCGTCTGATGGGCAAAATTTTCGGGTGGGCAGCCATGGGCGTTATGCGGGTCAGGTCAATCTGAAGTACGGTCAGGAGCCAGGCGTTCAGATTTACACGCATATTTCGGACCAGTACAGCCCGTTTTACACCAAAGTCATCAGCCGCGTGCGCGATTCTACTCACGTACTTGACGGCTTGCTGTATCACGAAAGCGAGCTGGAGATTACAGAGCATTACACCGACACCGCAGGTTTCACTGAGCATGTTTTCGCGCTGATGCATCTGCTCGGATTCGCTTTTGCGCCAAGGATCCGGGATCTTCAGGACAAGAGACTGTTTATTCATGGAAAACCCGCGTTGTATCCGGGGCTTCAGTCAATTATTTCCACAACCAGCCTGAATCTAAAGGACATTGAAACCCACTGGAGTGAGGTGCTACGTCTGGCGAGTTCTATAAAACAGGGAACGGTAACAGCATCACTGATGATGAAAAAGCTGGCCAGCTATCCGAAACAAAATGGTCTGGCAAAAGCACTGAGGGAAATTGGTCGCATCGAAAGGTCATTGTTTATGCTGGACTGGTTCCGGGATCCTTCCCTGCGTCGACGCATACAGGCAGGGTTGAATAAAGGTGAGGCGCGGAATGCCCTTGCTCGCGCAGTCTTTATGCACCGGCTGGGGGAAATCAGAGATCGGGGACTGGAAAACCAGAGTTATCGGGCAAGTGGGCTCACCTTGCTGACTGCGGCGATCTCACTCTGGAATACGGTATATATAGAAAGAGCCATAGATTATCTGAAGCGAAAGGGGATCCCATTCAATGACCAACTGATTTCTCATCTGTCCCCTCTGGGATGGGAACACATCAACCTGAGCGGAGATTACGTCTGGCGAACAAACCTCAAGCTGGGACAGGGAAAATACCGTTCGTTACGCTCAGTAGACAGCAGTCTGTACAAAAAACAGGCTTAGCGTAGGATATTTAATGAGATGGTCACTCCCTCCTTCCCGGTACTATGCTGAGGACAGGCTTTCATTCGGAGAACCATCATGGAAAACATTGCGCTTATTGGTATCGATCTGGGTAAGAACTCTTTCCATATTCATTGTCAGGATCATCGTGGGAAGGCCGTTTACCGTAAAAAATTCACCCGACCAAAGCTAATCGAATTTCTGGCGACATGCCCGGCAACAACCATCGCGATGGAAGCCTGTGGCGGTTCTCACTTTATGGCACGCAAGCTGGCAGAGTTAGGGCATTTTCCAAAGCTGATATCACCGCAATTTGTCCGCCCATTCGTTAAAAGCAACAAAAATGACTTCGTTGATGCTGAAGCTATCTGTGAAGCAGCATCACGTCCATCTATGCGTTTCGTGCAGCCCAGAACCGAATCTCAGCAGGCAATGCGAGCTCTGCATCGTGTCCGTGAATCCCTGGTTCAGGATAAGGTGAAAACAACTAATCAGATGCATGCTTTTCTGCTGGAATTTGGTATCAGCGTTCCGCGAGGTGCTGCCGTTATTAGTCGACTGAGTACCCTTCTTGAGGACAGTAGTTTGCCTCTTTATCTCAGCCAGTTACTGCTGAAATTACAACAGCATTATCACTATCTTGTTGAGCAGATTAAAGATCTGGAATCTCAGTTGAAACGAAAGTTGGACGAAGATGAGGTTGGACAGCGCTTGCTGAGTATTCCCTGCGTTGGAACGCTGACTGCCAGTACTATTTCAACTGAGATTGGCGACGGGAAGCAGTACGCCAGCAGCCGTGACTTTGCGGCGGCAACAGGGCTGGTACCCCGACAGTACAGCACGGGAGGTCGGACGACATTGTTAGGGATTAGCAAGCGGGGCAACAAAAAGATCCGAACTTTGTTGGTTCAGTGTGCCAGGGTATTCATACAAAAACTGGAACACCAGTCTGGCAAGTTGGCCGACTGGGTCAGGGAGTTGTTGTGTCGGAAAAGCAACTTTGTCGTCACCTGTGCTCTGGCAAACAAGCTGGCCAGAATAGCCTGGGCACTGACGGCGCGACAGCAAACTTACGAAGCATAAAGGCAGAAATACACCAGTTTAAACAATCATTCATCTGGTTTTGCGAATACTGATATTGATGATACTAACGGCCCACCGGCCTGTTGAGGAACCTGTAAAACGGAAAGGCTCATTGAAGCCGTATATTTTCTGGAGGTTCATCAGGCGCGGAACTCATCGAGGCGCGGGAATAAAATCCCATTCAGACGCCGGATAGATTCAAGCAAGCCAACTTGTCGTCAAAATCGGTGTTGCAAAAACGGGAGTGACCATAGATTCCGTTTTCCAAGCGGACCCCACGATGACCTCGCCGTCCGGTTTTCGCCGCCAGACGGCCATCATCAGCGCGTCGAGTGCCAGTTCGCGTGAGAGAGTGGGCTTCATCGACCAGCCGACCACATTACGGGCGAAGAGATCGATAACCACCGCCAGATACAGCCAGCCCTGCCAGGTGCGGAGTAGAGTAAGAGGCAGGGCGTAGTCGGACTATTTCCCTGCCTCTCCTCCCCGAACCGGACGTGCACCTTTCAGCGCATCCGGCTCTCCATTTAAATGCTGGCGAACGCCATTGCCACTTCTGTAAAGCGCGATGTATACGTGTTTCTGGTCTCCGTCCTCAGATAGGGATTACCTTCGGGTAGCCGCCAGCGGAACAGCTTCTTGCCTTGCCCCACCAACCGGTACAGTATTTCGCCGCTGAGCTTGCCGTGATTGGTTTTACCAAATAAAACCCACGTTTTGCTCTGACCCGGTTTCGGTGATTTACACCACCACCTCATCAGGGAAGCGATACCTGTACGGTATTTGCGGGCCAGCCAGTGAGCCAGCTTCCAGAACACGACACGGTCGATATAACTGAAGACTTTGGCCTTAAAATCAACGAACTGATAGAACATGGCCCAGCCTTTCAGTTTTCGGTTGAGTTGTTCAGCCATATCGACTTTGCTTTCACTGTAGTTGCCTGATAACAGTGCTGTCAGCGATGCGGCGAAGTTTCTGGCTTTCTCCTGCGGGATCGTTGAGACCACTCGCATCTCGCCATAACGACTGCGTTTGCGAATGATCCTGTGCCCCAGAAAGATAAAGCCGTCATTAACATGGGTGATTTTAGTCTTATCCATGTTCAGCCTGAGTTTCAGACTGCCTTCGAGCACACCCCGACACTCCTCCCTGATGGCTTCCGCCTGTGCTTTGGTGCCTTTGACGATGAGGACAAAATCATCGGCATAGCGGCAGTACGCCACCGCGGGTTTCCACTGCCAGTTTTCTCTGACCGCCGTACTTCGGCCCCGTTGGATACTGTTATTCCAGTACCACCGATCTTTTCTGGCTTTCCCGCTCAGGTAGCGCTCATGCAGGTATTGATCGAACTCATTCAGCATGATGTTCGATAATAGCGGCGATATAACACCGCCCTGTGGCACACCTTCACTGGCCGCCCGAAAGAGACCGACATCGATATGTCCCGCCTTGATGGTTTTCCACAGCAGAGTCATGAAACGTGCGTCACTGATCCTGCGGCGTACAGCCTTCATCAGCAGTCGATGATGTACGGTGTCGAAGTAACTGGACAGGTCGCCTTCAATCACCCAGCGTCCCCGGGTTTCACCGCAGTCTGTGAGCTGTAATTTCACCGTGCGGATCGCGTGGTGGACACTGCGCTCAGGCCGGAAGCCATATGAGAGCGTATGAAAATCACTCTCCCATATCGGCTCCATCGCCATCAGCATGGCCCGCTGAACAATACGATCCCGCAACGCGGGGATACCCAGTGGTCGCAGTTTGCCGTTGCTTTTAGGGATGTAAACCCGTCTGGCGGGCAAGGGCTGGTAGTGGCCTGAGAGTAATTCATCCCTGAGGATTTGCAGCTCAACAGCCAGTCTGGCCTGTAGCATTGTTTTGTTCACGCCATCAACGCCGGGGGTATGCGCCCCCTTTGATGAAAGCGTGATCCGCGCCGCTTCAGCCAGCCATTCTGGTTGTGTTATCAGACGCAGCAGCCGTTGAATCCGTAGGGACGGATCGGTGGCCGCCCATGTGGCAAGCTTGCGTTGCATTTCGCTGATTATCAAAGGTCTTCACCTCGTTAGGTCAGTTAATTCACGTCGCAAACACATTCAAACTGCTTCCCTTCGCCATGTAATGGGCTTTCCCCATCGCGGACTACTACGGAAGCTCCGCCAGCCAGCGCGTCATCGGAGCCATGCCCCCTTAACATCCGTCGCTGACCTTCCCCGGTTTACCTGCCTGGACTCAGGCATACTGAGGAGGCTGCCCGTCGCACTCTTTATCCTTGCTTGCCGCAAGTTGGCAGAAGTCAGCAACGCAAGCGTGATAGACGCTGCTGCCCCGGTGTTTCGCATACATGTCAAAACACCTTCGACCGGCAGTGCTTACGTATCACTGCCAGTTCCTCCTGCACGGCCTGTCAGATCACGTAGGCCGTGGTGACGTTTTCAACCCACAGAGGCGGATTAACGGGTTCATGTTCTTCAGCCTTTCAGTACTTAACCTTGAGGATCATCTCGGCTTAGTGATCTCGCCTCAATCCCCGTTGTCAGCGGGTTACATCACCCTGCGGGCATGCCGCAGGTCACTGCCGCTCAGGTTCTCCACCGTCACACCCGGTGGGATTGTTGGGTTTCTCATCGTGAGTTACCGGTTCAATATTCCAGACAGACTCGCGGTTCATTTAAGCATCCATGCCCGCCCTGAACTCCGGGCACACTATAAGTAATATCTGTGACCCAGACCTGATTGGCCCGGACAACAGTAAACTGCCGTTGCACGCGATTAGGGGCAACCACTGAAGGCCGGCCGGCGATACGACGCGGCGCTTTATAGCCGCGTACGGCTTTGATCCGGTTTTGTTGCATAATACGACCCACCCGGTTTTTGCCGCAGGTTTCCCCGATTTCGTTCAGGTCGCCATGAACCCGCCGGTAACCGTATACGCCTCCGCTCAGTGAATATGAGTCGCGGATAAGCATCAGCAGACGCTGGTTATCTTTATCACGCGCCGAGACCGGGTTGTGCAGCCACGCATAGAACCCGGCCCGGGCGACATTCAGTACCCGACACATCGTCATCACACCCCATACAGTGCGGTGTTCATTGATAAAGCGGTACTTCAGTCGGGCTCCCTTGCAAAGTACCGCGCGGCCTTTTTCAGGATATCCCGTTCTTCTTCGGTGCGTTTTAGCTGCGCCCGGAGTTTCAGGATCTCGCTTTTGGCTTCCAGTAAATCCCGGGCATGCTGTTCGCTGTTATCAGGTTTGATAGCCCGTAGCCACTTGTAGAGGCTGTGTGCAGAAACGCCCAGACGGTCGGATACTTCGGCAACGGAATAACCGCGTTCTGTTATCTGACGGACGGCTTCTTCCTTAAATTCAGGTGTAAATCGTGGTGTGCCCATACGCTCCTCCTATGCTCAAACTATAGGGCAGGATCGTCTACCGGGGCGGGGTCAGTCCAACTATAGGGCAGGATCGTCTACCGGGGCGGGGTCAGTCCAACTTACAAGTCGGCAAAAATTCCCACGTCCGCTTCTGGCTCAAAACGGACCGACTTAAGAGATAAAGTTCCGCTGTGAGCGAGATGCAGACAGTAGTAACGTTAAGCACTTTCAACGTCTTTACGATTTTCAATCCAATATTGGCGATGATTTTTCAGATGAGTTGTTAACGGCCAGTTTTGCTTATCTTTAGGTAACCTGAGATTTCGGCCATCTAACTCTGTATATTCTGTTCCGGCCAACTGTTCTGATATCCTTATTTTCAACTCGGTATCAATCCAGAGCAAACCGCGGTCAAACAGAGTATGGATATCTGTTTTCAGTAACAGCCCATGCTGAGCACGGGTATGCCAAGCTCCTGCGTAGGGGGTAATATGTGCAGCTTCAAGTAACACTTGGATTGAACAGCCCGTTACTGCACATTTACCCTCATAAGCTTCAATGAGCTTTCGTCTAAATACTGGTTGCCCTTCTCGAATAATTACCTCGCGTAGGGCTTTAAGGCGAAAGTCACCTTCATCTTCAGGCAATTCATTGAATAATTCATCTCTCGCTTCAACTACCATCCTGTCGCCTGGCCTGGGGACTGCAATCTGAATTGGCGTCTTACCATCATCGCCAATGTCCCATATGCCGTGCAGCTCCTGCACATACAGTTCATACCGTGTATTTCGTAGGTTTCCACTACGAAATAACAAATCGTATGGGCTACCCAGGTCAGTCCGAGCGCTTTTTCGGCTACCAAGATATCGATACCGGGAGTTGCTATTGACGGTTAATGCATCCAGTTGAATGCGAATCTCGGTCTCTTTCAGGGGGGCATTGCTGTTACGGATCCACTTAACAATATTTGTAGCAGAAGCGGAATTCAGTTGTGTCACGGCATACCATACGCGGAGATATTGCGGATAGTGCATTTCTTCAGGAATTATACCAGACACATCAACATCAAACGTTGAAAAATTATGATGACGCATCCATTCTCCCCACTGGCGGGAATGGGTGCTAATACCTATGCGATGGGGTTCGCGTTTGCCAATTTCATCATTGAATTCCTGTCGGGAGGGTGCTCGACCGAGTTTCTGATAAAGCTCATTACAGCAGTCCCACACTGCCCGTACTAACAGACCCTGTGGGTATCCATCTTTACTCAGGTTCAAAATGTTCTCCTTCAACGAACATATCATGAGAATAGCAATATCCAATTCTGACACTAAATCCCCCGGATAGCATCAGGCGGTTATGAGTGAAAAGCGGAAGTTGCGCGTGATCATTAGTGGACGAGGAGTGGAGTAGCCAGCTTAAAGGATAACAACCAAAGCAGATGTGACTAACACCATCAACTTATGAGCCGGATGTGTATTGCCTTTCAAACCCTCTGAGCATATTAGTATCAACTAATTGCAAACTATGCCGATACTGACAGAATGACTATCATTTAATGATAATGAAAGAAGGAAACTTGAATTGTACAGAATGACAGGAGTTGCTGTTTTAAGTCTTACGCTGATGGGATGCAGTTCTATGCCCTCAGAAAACAGAACGCAGTACCTGATAACGGAAATGCGGTCACCAGTTTCAGGACCAACCACAGTAACTGTAACCGCGGAAAGCCTTCTGAAAAAAGACAATACCCGTAATTTGCTACTGTACGCACTCCGTCCGTTGCCTGGTAAAGTATTCACCTCTGATCTGGACAGAAAATTTGCAGCAGCGACGATCTATATCGATTTTTACCCACATAAAGGAAACAGTACGGCCGAAATCAGTGGTGAGATAAATTACTATGATCACGAGCAATACGTGAATGCCCATCTGGTAGGAGGTGTTGTCAGGACAATACCACTTGCACCACAGACCATCCCGCTGACACTCAATAAGCCATTATTAATCAGTCTGCCACATGGCATCCACTATTCCGTCATGCTGACGGACAGCCAGCCTAGAACATAGCTCCGCTTAGTAAACTCATGAGGACGAAATGGCGAAAATATGGCACAAAATTAAATCGGTTTTCATAGCAGAACCGGAAGATGCTTACTGGGATCAAAGAGCGACCAACCTTGACTATCTGGTGAAGAGGCACACAGGTGAAATTATAGTTGATCCTACCACCGCGCACTTGTCCCTGGATGAACGGGCCAAAATGGCAGTCGGTACGGTGGATTTCGAGACGATGCTTGCAGACCTGGAGATATCAACAGATTATCGTTCACTCAATCCCAATGATATTGTTGTGGCAGTCTGCATTGGGATCATGGGAGTTGGAGCTGCGCAACTGACAAATCACTATGCAGATGCACTTGAAGAGAAATTCGTAAAGCTGCATGAGAATTTTAAGCCTAAGGATAAAGGCCCCAGTCCCTTAGACTACCGGGCAGGTGGTAACCATCGTTCAATCTTTGGGCACGACTTTAATCTCAATCAGAAACTGCCTGACGGTTATACGTATGGCGGGCAAGATGTCGGAGGGCAATCGGTCTATTCCCTGGTACTCAAGTATCTCGAAAGTAACTTTCCCGGTAGCAGTGGCCTCGGCCTGCATTTGAAGGCAATACTGCATATTCTGACCCACTATCTTTCCGATTTACCCACAACGAAAGGTCTTCCTCTGCCCTTTTCTTCTTTTTTTACAGAGTGGAAAGAGGACCCCACCAAAGCTACAGGGTATGCAGCCTCGAATCCTTTAATGGAAGCTCTGGGAGATGAGTACGGAACTATTAACGCAGCTGATGCATCCACCTACGCTGTTATGAAGATGCTCTTACTATCTTATGGCGCTTTTGCCCACAGGGGACTGGATACTCCTGAAGATGAAAAAGAGCTGCATAAGACGCAACGTAAGCGTGCAGTGAGAACCGTATTGACGAAGTGAAGCTGGTCAGGCAGGCAGAGTAACCCGCCACGGGAGCAGAGCACCCACCCGGTTCACAGGCCAGTCGGCGATGACATCAAGTACATAATGCAGATAGCGTTCCGGATCCACGCCGTTTAATTTGCACGTCCCGATAAGACTGTACAGTGACGCACCGCGCTCACCACCATGATCCGAGCCGAAGAACAGCCAGTTTTTTCTCCCCAGACTGACCCGTCGTAGGGCGTTTTCGGCAATGTTATTATCCACCTCCACCCAGCCATCTTCTGCATAGCGGATCAGCGCCGGCCACTGGTTCAGCGCATACCCGAACGCCTTCGCCAGTTCTGAGTGCCTTGAGAGGGTTTTCTGTTTCTCCCGCAGCCACCCCTCCAGTGACGCCAGCAGCGGCAGCACTTTTTGGTGCCGGACTGCCTGCCGTTCCTCTGCTCTTTTACCTCTGAGCTCCGACTCGATGGCATACAGCTCGCCGATCCGTTTCAGCGCCTCCTCCGTCAGGGCTGACGGGGTACGGACGTGAACATCGTGGATTTTTCGGCGGGCATGGGCCCAGCACGCGGCTTCCTTTATATGGCCGTCGCGGTAGAGCTCGTTGAACCCGGCGTAGGCATCAGCCTGCAGTACGCCACTGAAGCCTGCAAGATGGGTCTGAGGGTGGATACCTTTTCTGTCCGGGCTGTAAGCGAACCACACTGCGGGGGCCAGCGCTGATCCGGCGTTGCGGTCGTCTCGAACGTACGTCCATAAGCGCCCGGTCTTCGTCTTCTTATTGCCCGGCAACAGCACCGGGACAGGCGTATCGTCAGCATGGAGTTTGCCGTCGGTCAGGACATAGTGCTGAAGGGCTTCATCCAGCGGTGCCAGCAGACGACAACACGCATCCACCCAGCCCGACAGTACAGAACGACTCAACACTACACCCTGGCGGGCATAGATCTCCGACTGGCGATACAGCGGTGTGTGCTCTGCATACTTTGAGGTCAGCACTCGGGCCAGCAGCCCCGGTCCGGCGATCCCCCGTTCGATGGGGCGCGAAGGAGCCGGGGCCTGAACGATGCGATCGCACCGACGGCAGGCATGCTTTTCACGGACTGTCCGGATAACCCGGAAGGCGCTGCGCATCAGCTCCAGCTGTTCGGCGGCATCCTCACCCAGGTAACTCAGCGAACCACCGCACTCCGGGCAACACGGCTCAGTCGGCAGCAGCCGCTTCTCATCCCGTGGGAGTGACTCAGGGAACGGTTTGCGGGTGCGGGTCTGACGCAGCGGGCGCTGCACTGCCGGGTCATCCACCCGGCCGGTCAGCGTATCGCTTTCCTGCTGCAGCAGGTTCAGGTCAGCTTCCATTTGCGCGATACGGCGGGATACCTTTTCGGAACGACTGCCGAAGTTCATCCGGCGCAGCTTATCCAGTTGCGCCTGCAGATGGTCTATTTCGCGTTCCCGGTTGCTCAGCTTTTCCTGCAGGGCGTGGATCAACGCTTCCTGTTCGGCCAGGCGCTGTTTCAGCAGAAGGATGTCGTCAGAAGAGGTGTCGTTCATAAGCCTGTATTTTACCAGGCTTATTCTGCGACAACCAGGATAAAGAGCGCTACAACATGGTCAGGGATGTCAGTAACCGCTTTGGCTGTCGCCAGTCGATACCTTCCATCAGCATCGCCAGTTGCGCCGGCGTCAGGAACACTTTGCCATCGCGGGCTGAGGGCCAGGCGAAGCGACCACGTTCCAGTCGCTTTGTCAGCAGGCACAGACCATCGCCGGTGGACCAGAGCAGTTTTACCTGACTGCCGCTGCGTCCCCGGAAGATGAAGACGTGGCCGGACATCGGGTCATCTTTCAGCGCGGTCTGCACCTTTGCGGCGAGGCCATTGAAGCCGTTGCGCATATCGGTGATACCGGCAACCAGCCAGATTTTTGTGCCTGCGGGAAGATTTATCATACAGGCCCCCGCATCAGTTCGCGCAGGACAGTGCTCATGAGTTCAGCAGAGGGATGAGTCAGTGTTATTTCTCCTCCCCGACATTTTATGTGGCAGGTAGCGGGAGGAGAGCAGGATGGTAGTTCGAAGGTTGGGAGAGAAGAGCCCGCCTGAAGCTGCACGGGTATCAGGGCAGGAAGCGACGATGAGTTTTTTCGGGGCCGACAGACCCGCCCTTCACGCTGCCAGAGCCTTATCCATTTAAAGAGCAGGTTATCATTGACGTCATGTTTCCGGGCCAGTGCGGCAATACTGCCTTCTTCTTCAAGAGCCAGCCTGACCAGTTCCATTTTGAATTCAGGGGAATAGTGTTTCCGGGGAAGTCTTTCTTTAGCGCGCATGAGGTGTCCACCTGCAAAATAAGTGGGTGCTTAAGTTACAGGATCCTGGATTCGGGACCAGACGGTACTCAGACGACGCTTACGACGCAACTTGCGGTGATCGCTTATGGCACTGCGCTTGTTATACAGATGCTTCTGCTGGTAACAGGAACTCTTGGACGAACCGGAAAGCTGAACTACCTTATTGCCGGTCCGTTCCTCTGGAACAGCGCCCGTTCGGTGTTGATAGTCCATAAACAGCATCGTCAGGTCATGACTCATTATGAAAAATCTATTGCCGTACTTAATGACAGCGAATCAAATTTTGACGATTGGATAAAAACTGTATGCGCTTAGTAAACCATGCCACTAATACAAAAAACTTTTATCATTTTGAAGACTCCGATGATTGTTGCGAGCCTGCTGTAGTAACAGCAGCAGCTGAGCGTTTGCGGCAAAGCAAAGATCTTAATGCTGCAGATGTCGCCCAACTGGAAACGATTGTCTCGCTTGAACTGCTGAGGTATGAGTACGCTTCTGGCGAAATGCCGGTGGATGATTTAAAGTCGCAGATACAAAAATTGCGTAATAATTTAATCGATGTCCATGGCCGGGAACCTTTCGATAATGGCAATATAGACAAAGGCTTCTACACATTTCTGAACGAGGAGTATGGTCTTGTCACAAAGTAAAAACATCCTGGCCGCTGTTGGGTTATTAGTGACGGCTATTTCATCAGCTTTTGCAGGAAAAAAAGCTTCGGACCATCTTGAAAAGCGACGTAAAAAGTCGCTTGAAAAGGAAGAAGATGGGATCGATAAAAAACTCAAAAAGGACGGAAAATGATTATTTTATTTGTTGTTATTGCAATAATTGCTTTTGTATTATATTTGGCGCCAATGAGGTGCCCAGACGAAGAAGGCATCAGGCGATACAGGAGGCAAAAAAGAAAAGGTTTCGTGATAGTGACCAGAGATGAATGATATAGTATTACGATCAAGGATATGTTGCATATTGATGATGCTAATACAATTAGCTTAAAAAGCTGTAGCTAAGTGTTTAGCCAGAGTTAACTTTCTAGCTTCAACGGTCCTTGGTACAAAAATGTCATCATACGAGGCATTGTAAAGAATTCCGGAAGATACGACATCCATACCTTCCGGACAATAAATAAACAGCGTATTTGTTCGCTTTACAGCATTTTAACATGCCATTAACGCCGGAAATATTAAATTAAACTTAAGTTAAATTGCCTGGGTTAATCTTAATATGCCTGGAATTACACCAGGCACGTGGCCTTCAAAATTACAGAATATTCTTTAACTTAGCCTCATCAATCCACGTTCGGAATTCTTCAAGAAGATTATCGTAAAGTGCTTCATCGCTAACGGTTGCGAAATTATCCATGGCAAAGAAGTGCGTGTTATCGATCTTACGATCTGTAAAATCATCAAGGTTTTTCAGGATGCCATAATTCGAACCTCCGAGGCCGACAAATTTCCAGAAGATTGGATAATTTGCGGATCGACGAATAGCATCTTTTATCGCTTTTGTTTTACTGATGCCGCCGTCCGTGATGAATACGATATAGACAGGTAGCTTACTGTCCCGGTAGTAATCAACAATCTCCTCCATCACTGGTGGCTCGTTGTTCGTACCACCCAAGCCAGGCAGTAATTCCCACCTTGAGCGTTTGCCACTCCCCTGAATGGTTTCGACATAATTATCGAGATTACTCAGCGTGACATTCAGATATTTTCGGTGCTTTTCAGCAAAGCCCCAAAGATCCATTTCACCGTCATCATCAAACTGAACGGCAAGAACAGCGATGCGATCCAGTACAGACTGCACATGCCCTCTTGAAAACTCTCCGGTCATTGAGCCAGAGGCATCGAGCACAAACGCTACGCTCGCCTGCAGCGTATTAAGCTTGTGCTTGGTCAAACTGACGGTCGCTTTTTTTGCAAGGCTGACCAGGCGTGGCGCTTGTTTCTCCAGCTTTTTCTCAAGACTTATCGTCGGAGCTGTTGAAGGTTGAGGAGCCGGTGTCGGAGCTGGAGATGACACGTCAACACCGTAGCTGATGGCCAGCGGCTCAAGCCCGCCATTGAAACCTTGGCCAAGCGCCCGGAGCTTCCAGTTGCCGTTATGACGATAGACCTCCGCCACGATGATGGCTTTCTCGCTGCGCCCTGCCGTCTCGGGATCGAATGATGCGATGCCGGGTGCCTGCAGGCTCAGCTGCTGCAGGCCGGTAATGGTATCGCTGCCATCGATGACGAGAGTTAAGGCAATTTTCTGAACAGCCGGTGATACACGGTTAAGTTCAATATGCACGCTTGATTGCTGTGTCCCAGGAGTCAGTTTAACGGCGCCATCCGGTGAACTCAGATTATTAAAAAAGATGAAATCGTTATCACCACTCACCTTTCCCTGTGCGTTGAGCATGAAAACGCAGGTATCGGGTTCGCCGCGAAAAGCCGGTCGCACCGGATATCGCAGGTTGAGCGTGATAGAGGATGAAGTTAGAGGGATATTCTGACCTGACTGTAATTGCATGGCTTCTGCTCCTTGTTTAATAACCGTAGTCTCTGCCACCCTTTACGCGGGTTCTGGCCTGCAGCGCCGAAAGACATTCGTCACGCTTTTGTTTATTGGAAAAGTTGATACGGCGGGACCCAAAATCACCGTGAATGTAGAAATTGACGCCTTTCTCTCGGGTGATATTCGATATTTTGCGTATCTCTATGCTGTCCTGCTCGCCCATTCTGCTCAGGAACCTGAGGCGAAGCCAGTCACCCAGTCCCATATTGCCTATGTCGGCAGGGAGGATAATTGTTCTGTCGTTGTCATTGAAGACGATGCCGAAGTACTCAATGGCGATGCGCTCAGCCATTTTTTTCATTGGCCATATCATGACAATCGGATAGAGAATGAATAAAACTCTCGCAATGTAATGTGCGGTTCCTGGCGATACAAATTTAGCCGGAAGTGCACTCAGTTGCAGAACCAGTACGGCTGAAACCACAATTACAGCAATGGAGGCACCCAACGTTTTAAACAGAACGCCAATATCGTAAACACGCTGGATGTTTGGTATTGCTGAGTATTTTCTTTTTAATTTTCGGTAGAAGAACATCCCGAATATCAGAAAGGGCAGGAACACAAAAAACGCTACAACAAAAAGTAGTATTACAGCCGAACCATCATCTTTTTTCTTTGCCATGTGCAGACACCTATAAAAAAACCCCAGTGACAGCACCGGGGTTGAGTATGTAATTATTATTAGATATTAACACCGTGCTGGGATGCCAGCGCCGGTAATCCACCTGCAAAACCCTGGCCTACGGCTTTAAATTTCCATTCGGCGCCATGGCGGTACAGTTCGCCAAAGATCATAGCGGTTTCGGTGGACGCATCTTCAGACAGATCGAAGCGTGCGATTTCAGCAGCATTATCGTTGTTGTAAACGCGCATGAAACTGTTGCTCACCATACCGAAGTTTTGCTTACGGACTTCGGCGTCATAGATGGTGACAGCGAATACCAGTTTTTTAACGTCAGCTGACACTTTGGTCAGATCAATTTTGACCGACTCATCATCGCCATCCCCTTCACCAGTACGGTTGTCACCCTGGTGTTCCACGGCGCCGTCAGGACTGGTTTTGTTGTTGAAGAAAATGAAGTGCTGATCAGAAAGCACTTTACCGTCATCACCTACCGCGAACACAGACGCATCCAGGTCAAATGGCTGACCGTCGGTGACACGCGCATCCCAGCCCAGACCAACCATCGCAACATTCATGGTTGGTGCTTCTTTAGTAAGGGATACGTTACCGCCTTTAACGAGAGAAACTGCCATTGTTAAGCTCCTGCTATTAATTAGGGTTTGGGCTGAATGAACAGCCCGGGGACAGAAAAGCGACTTTTATCAGGACGCGTTAATGCCGTACTGAGCACACACGGAAGCCAGGCCACCAGCATAACCCTGGCCGACCGCACGGAACTTCCATTCGGTATTGTGACGATACAGTTCGCCAAACAGCATGGCGGTTTCTGTGGAGGCGTCTTCAGTCAGATCATAACGAGCGACTTCAGTCTGGTTATCGTCGTTCACCAGGCGGATAAACGCACCGGATACCTGACCAAAGCTCTGTCGGCGGGCCTGTGCATCATGGATCGTCACCACAAACACAATCTTATCCACGTCTGCCGGGATAGTATCCAGTTTGATTTTCAGGGATTCATCATCACCATCGCCTTCACCGGTACGGTTATCACCGGTATGGGTAACGGACCCGTCAGCTGACTTCAGGTTGTTATAGAAAATGAAATCTGCGTCATTACGAACTTTGCCACTGGCGCTCAGCAGAAACGCAGAAGCATCCAGGTCGAAGTCCTGCCCGTCAGTGGAACGAGCATCCCAGCCCAGACCAACCAGAACATTTTTCATGGTTGGAGCTGCTTTGCTCAGGGATACGTTACCGCCTTTAGAAAGAGAAACACTCATAGTTCAGCCTCATGCATTAGTAATAGAATTAGTGAAATTCTCAGGAGATTAGCTCTCCTTTCCCTCTGTTTCTGGTTTGCCCGGGAACATGACGCTTGCAATGATCCCGACGGCCAGGACACCCAGCACGACGTACAGGCTGGTGGTGGCCGCAATATTATACCCGTGGTGCCAGATATGGTCTGTTGCGTTCAGCCCCAGTTTGGCAGCGATGAAGAACAGCAGTACGATAACGGCTTTCTCCAGATGCACCAGATACTGCTTCAGGGCTTCGAGTACGAAATACAGGGTACGAAGGCCCAGGATAGCAAACATCATGGCACTGTAGACAATCAGTGGCTCACGGCTGACGGCTATGATGGCCGGGACCGAGTCAAACGCAAACATGACATCGGAGAGCTCCACTACTGCCACACAGAGCATCAGCGGCGTGGCGTAGCGCCATGCTTTCTTACCGCGACCGATGGTCACATCTTTGTTTTCAGGTTTTGCCAGCTCGGCATCCACTTCTTTCTGAGAGAGAAGGAAAGCGTGACCCTGAAGTTTTGGCCAGATCGGGAAGAAGCGTTTAACCATCCGGTATGCAAGATGCTGCGAATAGTCTTCCACTTCCTCTTCATCACCGCCACTTCTGAGCATCATGACAGCCGTCCAGGCCACGATGAGGGCGAATACCACTTCAACATACGGCCCCAGGCTCAGCAGGCCAGCACCGATGGCCACAAAAATGCCCCTGAAGACGATGGCGCCAATAATGCCCCAGTAGAGCACACGGTGACGGAAACGATCTGGTACCGAGAACCAGGAGAAAATGGCCATCATCACGAACAGGTTGTCGACAGAAAGCACCTTCTCCAGTGCATAACCAGTGACAAACAGGCTTGCGACTTCAGCACCGTGGTGAACGTACAGGAACCCGGCAAATGCCATCGCGACAATGACCCAGAACACGGACCACAGCGCGGCACTTTTCAGCGAAATTGGCTTGTCATGACGGTGCATGAACAGGTCAATGAAAATGGCACCGAGTGACAGCGCAATAAACACTGTGACTGTCTCAACCGGAAAACCAATATGTGTCGAAACCATAATTTACCTTTAAAGGATGTATCTCAGAGGCCGAATTCAGCCGGGTCAAAGCCGAGCACGACAGCGATTTCACGTGCGGCTGCTTTCTCATCCGGGTCAAAGTTACCGTCGCTTTTGCCAACAGCAATACCAACGCGTAATGCCAGTTGTGCGGCTTCAGGCTGATCTTTCAGCGCCAGGATGTACTTCATGGTTTCACCTTTACCAATCTCAACATCGAAATCGAAACTTGAAACCAGTTTGTTGAAGAACTCGATAACCTCATTGGTATCGAAAATTTTCAGTTCTTCGGAAGCACGCAGAAAACCCATCATTTTCTGTTTTTCTTCCGAGCTTACGCCGTCACTGGCGGCAGCAATACGGGCGCAGACAGCGACTGTACCCTGCATGAACTTCTTATTTTTGAAACGGCCAACCTGACGGGTCAGTTCGTCGCGCCCGGAATTAAGCGCACCTTTAACTTTGTCGAAAAAACTCATGGTTAAATCCTTTGATGTCACGTTATTTAGAACCGGCGCTCCAGCGAAAGCCCCAGTTAAAGGCTTTGTCCATTTCAGACTGGCCTTTGAAATACTGGTTGATTCGCTCCACCTTGATGGCGCCATTTTCGTTGACAAGGCGGGCAATCGCACACAAGGTGCGACGGTTATCGCCTTCTGTCAGCCGGGTTTCAATAGGCGGCTGATCCGGAACATGGATGGTGACGATCCCATCTGTTTTATCCCAGCTGGCCGCACCTTCGTAAATGAAGGCATAGATCAGGACCTCACGAACGTGCTTCCATTCGCGGCCGTTGATGTGCAGCCATTCACCTGAAGCATTGTCGCCAGTACGATCATCGCCCTGCAGCTGAACATAAGGTTCGTCATGATAATCACCGAAGGCATTACCCAGCGCCTGTATTACCGATTTGTAACCGTCTTCCAGCTCTACAAAGGCACCCAGATCCAGATCAATCCCTTTGGAACCAAACATGCCCCTCAGTCCTGAGCTGCCGCTTGCGCGATTCCAGTTAAGATTGATACGGATCTCGCCAAAGTTATCGCGTTTGGCCAGGCTGATTGCTGGTTTCTCCTTGGTCAGGGAAACCTTGCTCAGGCTTACTTTATTAGCTGCCGGAGCTGGTGCTGGTGGCGTAACGGCAGGCGGCGCAGTTGTAGTGTCCGGAGCCGGTGAGTCTGCGATATCAACACCAAAGTGTTCCGCCAGCGGCTTTAGTCCGCCATTGAAACCCTGAGCAACGAAGCGGAATTTCCACTCGTTATTACGACGATAGAATTCACCCAGAATGAGCGCAGCTTCCTGACGGCCCGTTAAATCCACGACGCCGCTAACCAGACGGGTTGCACCCTGCTCTACGTCAATAGACAGATTGCGAAGACCAGCAACGGTCTGCCCACCGTCACAGGTAACGGTAAAGGCAATTTTCTGGACATCGGTCCTCAGCCGGTTAAGAGCGACAGTAAATGTTGAATACTGTCCCTCACTCACCAGGCTGACAGTGCCATCATCGTTGCGCAGCTGGCCGTAGAAGACCATATCCGCATCCCCCTGCACTTTTCCGTCTGCATAAAGACGAAACGCAGAGGCGTCAACCGGACCACCTGAGGTGATTCGAACCCGGAGCTCCTGTGATGGTACGGGGGCATTGCCCCCCGGCGTCAGGTTCATTAGCGGACTACCGTTGAAACGATATCGGAGTGCATATCGGTAATGGTACGACCGCGGCATGGGTGGCCATGGGCCGTGAAGTCCCAGTTGCCATTATTACGACGCAGGGACGCAATAACGATGCCGGTATGGGCGCCCTGCTCGGTCAGCTGATAACGGGCGAGTTCTTTGTTGGTCTGATCAACTACACGGCAGAATGCATTATCGACATCGTTGAACGACTGACCACGGAAGCTGTTCACGGTAAAGGCCAGGTACTCGACATTTGCAGGCAGTTTGCTCAGATTGACATTGATCACTTCATCATCACCATCGCCTTCACCTGTCAGGTTGTCGCCGCTGTGAACAACAGCCGTACATTTGGATTTCAGTTGTTGGAACCAGACGGTGTCGATTTTGTTTCCGGCGCTGTCCATGAGGACACATCCGGCATCTAGATCGATGGAACCACTGCCACCAAACAACCCACCCAGCAGCCCTTTTTTCTTAATTGGATCCCAGCCAAGACCAAACTGAAGCTGGCTGAGTGCAGAAGATTGTTTAGTGAGTGAAACCGTCTGATTCTTGCTTAATGAAACCATATTTATTTCCTTAAATGGTGATGAGAAAGTTAACCCAGAGATAACGCTTATCCACTAACGTAAAAAATCATATCATGATGAAGTTCTGAGGCAAGAACAAATTTTTAGGGTTTTTTGATCCAGGGCTGTATTTTCGCTACATTGTTGCGCACTTAAATCTTTCAGGTTGCTGAAATATAAGTGTATAAACCCCCTGCATGATCACAGTCACAGCGTTGAAAATGCCCGCATTTAACAATCATATTATGATTGACATCAACTTAAGACATTCTTAGACTCTCATAACCGCCTTAACAGCTTGAACTTATCAGGTAATAACTTAAAAAATGAAAAACAAAATTTGGCTTATGGAAGGACTTTCATCACAGCGTGATATTATTCAGGGAATGAAGTCTTTCGCTAAATTTAATAACTTCAATCTTGTTGTTTATGCCTCTCATCGTCACGAACGTAATGAATTGCTTGCCGTTGCTGACTATGCGCTAATCGAACCCTCTGACCCGGAAAGCCGCCTTGCTTTCATTCTCGACACTATCGGGAAACACGGGATTAATGCTGTTCATACGGGACGAAATAGTCAGTGGTTCGAACAGCATCGTGCTGCAATCGAAGCGTCGGGCGCTACGCTCACCACTGGCGCGACGGCTTCTGACTGGCTGACGCTTGCCGACGATAAAGTTACTTTCGCTGACTTTATGCAGCAATGTGGACTGCCGGTCGTCCCTTCTGTACGCATCAACTCGATTTCGGCGCTGCAGGACCATCTTGCTAATCCTCCTTTTGCGGATACTCCGCTATGTGTCAAACCCGTCACGGGTATTTATGGCATGGGATTCTGGCGTTTCGATGACGAGGCCTCCTCCATAGCGGTATTCAACAACCCGGAAAACCGGATCGTGAAACCCGGCCAGTATATTGCAGCGCTGAGCGCCGCTAAGACGTTTACCCCCCTTGTTTTGATGCCGTATCTGCCTGGACCCGAATATTCTGTCGATATTCTGGCGCACAAGGGTGAAGTCCTCGCAGCTGTGGGACGTCGCAAAGAAGGTGCGCTTCAGTATCTGGTGAACTGCGGCGAAGCATACGAGCTGGCCTGTAACTGTGCCCGGGCTATGAACGCGGACGGCCTCACCAATGTGCAGACGCGTAATGACCACAACGGCAAGCCAGTGCTGCTTGAGACGAATATGCGTCCGTCAGGTGGGATTGGATACACGTTGCGCAGCGGCGTAAATCTGCCGGGGCTGTTTGCCTTCCACCAGCTGGGCCTGATGTCGAAAAATGAAGTGATAGATAACGCGATGGTTTCCTTCAAGCCTGCAACGGTGCGATCCATTACCGATGTCATCGTCTATCCAGCCGACCTCACCAACCGTATTAATTAAGGCTCACTATGTCACTGTTGAACGAAGACACTGTTTATCGACGTGCATTGTCATGCGGCACGATTCAGGTCACACGCGCCCGGGGCGAGATGTCCCTTAACGATCTTTTTGATATTGCTGAGCGCCATAACCCGAAACGTGCTTTTCTCTTTGTCAGCAAAGTGCTGGGCAGACATATTCCGGTTCCTCCTTCGACAATGCGTCAGGCATACCAGCGTCTGGCCCGCCAGTTTCCGGAGTCCGTTCCCGGACCGGTGCTGTTTATCGGGATGGCCGAGACTGCGGTAGGTCTCGGGGCTGGCGTGTTTGATGAACTTCGCCACCAGTACGCGGATTCCGTTTACCTGACCTCAACGCGCCATCCTCAGGACGGTGAACTGCTGTGTGAATTTAAGGAAGAGCACAGCCATGCGACAGATCATCTGATCTACCTGCCCGCTGAGGCGGAAATGCGCCGCAGAGTGACCGAAGCGCGAACCCTGGTTCTGATTGATGATGAAGCCACAACCGGTAACACCTTCATCAATCTCCTTGCGGCACTGCGCAATACTGGCCGGTTGCCACAGCTGGAGCAGGTTGTGGCTGTCACACTCACCGACTGGAGTGGTGATGCGCTGGAAACGCGTTGTCCTTTGCCGGTGCGCACGCTGTCATTGGTCAGCGGTGCATGGCAGTGGGAACCCATCCCGGACGCGCCCGTCCCGGTAATGCCAGCGGTGAATGTGACTTCCCGGGGTAACTTCCCCATCACCGGCAAACAGTCCTGGGGCCGACTGGGGATGACGGCGCCCGCTAATGACCTGGGCCGTAATATCACCATCTCACCGGGAGAACGCGTGCTGGTGCTGGGCACAGGTGAATTTGTGTGGGAACCGTTCCTGCTTGCTGAGCGTCTGGCCGAGGCCGGTGCGGATGCGTTTTACAGTTCCACTACCCGATCACCGATAGCCACAGGCTTCGCCATTCAGTCGGCTATTGCCTTCACGGATAACTATGGTCTGGGCATTCCCAATTTTTTATACAACGTTGCGCACCAGCGGTTTGATCGCGTTCTGCTTTGCACCGAGACGCCAGCGGCCAGCGTGGACAGTCACCTGATGAAGACGCTGGCAGGAGTAGCCGCCAGTGTGGAGATTATTAGCTATGAATAAACCCGTTGTCCTGAGTGACCTTGATGACACCCTCTTCCAGACCCGACGCAAAATGGTGGATGAGCTCGCGCTGGAGCCCTTTAAAACCGGAGCGCTGGACAGAAGTTTAGCGCCACGCAGCTTCATGACTGAAGAGCAGTCCATGCTGGTGGACTGGTTACTGGAGCAGGCTGAACTTATTCCGGTGACGGCCCGCGGCACTGAAGAAATCAGCCGCGTGCAGATCCCCTTCCACTCTTGGGCGATTACAACCCATGGTGCCGTTATCCTGAACCCACAGGGTCAGCCTGACGAGGACTGGAAAGCGCACATGTTGCAGGGCCTGGCGCAGTACGAAGAGAGGCTTATCTCCATGCAACGTGCGATCACAGAGATGATGGAAGCCAGGGGCATTAACGCCTGGGCGCGACTCAACTATGAATATGACGGCACACCCGTCTATCTGGTGATGAAGCACCGCGACAGCACACGGCTTGATGAGCTGTATGCCATTGCAGACGAGATTGAAGCGGTATTCCCGGTCGCGGACTTCTATATCCACCGTAACAGCAACAATGTTGCCTGGCTTCCTCATCCCGTGGAAAAAGGTCTGGCCGTTACCTGGTTGCTGAACAAATTACGTGCCGAGCGAGGTGTATTCCCGGTGATTGGGCTCGGTGACAGTCTTAGCGATCACCGCTTTATGAAGCTCTGCAGCTGGTACGGGATCCCGCGTCAAAGCCAGTTCGCTGAAGCCGTCTCAATGAAAATTTTTGGAGAACTGTAAGATGCAGCCACTCATTCCTTTTTCGGGCTCTTACGACGCCAGTGATGTCCAGTTCCTGCTCAAACCCATTGAAATGGAAATGACGCCGGTTGACCAAAAAGAGGCGCTGATCCAGTCCGGCAAAAAGCATTATTCAGACATGCTGAGCCAGGAGCCTGCCCCTACCTCTTGGCATCTGGATCTATTCTCACGCGCACTGGATCGTGGCGCGGCCCGACTGGCACACGAAGTAACACAACTTGCCCGCGAACTGGCCAACCGCTTTGGTGATGAACCCATTATTCTGGCAAGTCTCGTCCGGGCCGGTGTGCCTCTGGGCGTGATGCTGCATCAGACGCTGCGGGACATGGGGAAAACATCCTTCCACTACGGGATCAGCATCATTCGTGATCGCGGCATCGATACCGCTGCCCTGGATATCATTGAATCCCGTCATGGCACACATGGCATTGTGTTCGTTGATGGCTGGACCGGTAAAGGCGCGATCACGGGTCAACTGGTTCGCTCCCTGGAAGGACGCAGCGGTTATCCGGAACACCCCCGCCTTGTGGTGCTCGCTGACCCGTGTGGCTGCTCCTGGCTGGCGGCAAGCGATGATGACTGGCTGATCCCGTTCGGGATTATGGGGGCGCCGGTATCAGGCCTTATTTCACGCTCTGTATGGACTACTGAAGGGTTACACGGCTGCGTCGTGTGCGAACATCTGAATGAGTACGAATGCAGCCGCTTGCTGGTCGGGACGGTTGCCGATTATCGCGAAAAACTCGATCCCGCGGCTGTACCCGGGCTCGACTGGAATATGGCAGCGAATACCGGTCTGTGGCAGAAGAGTCGTGATGTGATCGCCCTCCTTGCTGACAGGTATGCGGTCGACAGCATCAACCGGATTAAACCGGGTATCGCTGAAGCAACCCGCGCCGTATTACGCCGGGTACCCGATCATGTGTTTGTACGCTCAGTCAGCGATCCGGATGTCGAGTTACTGGTAGGCCTGGCCCGCGATAAAGGGATCATCGTTACCGAAATGGGTGACGCACTTGGCCAGTACCGGGCCGTGACCATTATTAAAAAGGTGCTCTGATGAAAAATCGCCTCTCGCCCTGGAATCTTGGCGCCACGCTGTACATGCCCGCAACCCGTTACGATATTGAGGGAGCTATCCTGGACGGCAAGATCCCGGGACTTCGCTCGCTGGTCATTTGTCTGGAGGATGCGGTCAGTGAAACAGATATCCCCCGGGCGCTGGAAAATCTGAGACAGCTGCTGCAGCGCCTCAGCCAGGAAAAATTACGTGCCGGTAACCAGGACTGGCCGCTGGTGTTTATTCGCCCGCGACATACGGAAATGGGGCAATGGCTGGTTCAGAATGTCGACCTGAGCGCCGTTGACGGTTTTGTACTGCCAAAATTCACTCTGGCCTCGTTGCCGGAATGGTGGGCGGCAATGGCAGACACGCACCTTTGTCTTATGCCGACCCTTGAAACCGACGACGTGTTTGATGTCCTCCGGATGCGTGAACTTGCGGAAAAGCTACTTTCTCATCCATGCCTTGATCGGCTCATTGCCCTGCGTATCGGCGGAAATGACCTGATGAATGTGGTCTCGCTGAGACGGCCGCGGAATCTGACACTTTACGACGGGCCTATGGGCTACGTGATTAAAATGCTGGTGTCAGTATTCGGTCCGCGTGATTTTGCGCTGACGGCGCCAGTCTGTGAGCATATTGACGATCATGACATTATGGCGCGGGAGCTGGCGCTTGATATGGCGCATGGGCTGGTGGGTAAAACGGCCATCCACCCTGCTCAGATTGATGTTATCGAAAACGCACTGAAGGTATCAGCAGGCGAACATTCGGATGCGCTCCGGATCCTCAACTCCACTCAGGCTGTATTCAAATCGCAGGGCGCGATGTGCGAACCGGCAACGCATCGCCGCTGGGCAGCGAGCATACTGGAACGAGCCCGGATATATGGCATGATCCCGGAACAAAGCGCAGAGGGTATCAGACTGATGCCACTGTCACAGAAAAACTGAGGATGTCGTAATGGGATTTCGATTTCGTAAAACGATCAACATCATTCCCGGCGTACGGCTGAACTTAAGTAACGGCGCACCGAGTCTCAGCGTAGGACCGCGGGGGGCGTCTGTATCCATTGGTAGCCGGGGCACTTATGCCAACCTGGGTTTGCCGGGTACCGGCCTGAGTTATCGCACCAGACTGGATAGCTCAGCCCGCTCACGTACTGCCCGTAGCGCACAACCCGATCCTTCTATTCGGCTGGAGCTCGAAAAGGAAGTGGGCGCACTGATGTCTGTTGTGAGCAGTATTGCCAATATCCATGAGCTGACGCCGGATCCCCGCCAGGGTATCAGCTGGTCCGAACTGGAAACAGAATATCTGGCCAGTCGTCAGAAACCCTGGCTGGTACCGGCGCCGGTACGTCCGGCGAAACCTGAGTTGATGCCCTTACCAGAGCAACCGGATGAGAGCACTAGTGTAGGATTTTTTGGGAAATGGTTTGAATCCGATGCGGCCCGTGCAGAGCGTCTTGAGGAGCTCAGGAATCAATGGCAGCAGACGCTGGCTGATACGGAACGAGAAAATACGCTCCGCCAGCATCGCTATCAGCAGCAGCGCACCGCCTGGGCTGAACAGTATGCCAATTGGCAATTCGAGGCTAAGGAGCATGAAAGCAGGCTGATCGCATCGCAGGCTGAAGCCCGTGACCAGTTTCGCAGGGACAGTGCTTTCTTTGAGTCCCGACTGGGTGAGGTACTGGCGCAAACTGAGTGGCCACGGGAAACTCTGGTGACGTTCGAAGTCAAACCTGAACAGTCCACGGTCTGGCTCGATGTCGATCTGCCTGAGATAGAAGACATGCCTGATAAAACTTACGGTGTGAATGCCCGCGGTACAGAAATCACCGAAAAGGCCATGACGCAAAAAGCACAGCGAGAAAATTACGCACGCCATGTTCATGGGTGCCTGTTGCGCCTGGCCGGTATTGCCCTGCATACACTACCCTTTGACTACGTGGTGGTTTCAGGTTTTACCCAGCGCATCAGTAAACGGACCGGGTATCTTGAAGACGAATACATCCTGTCATGCAAATTTAGCAGAGCACAGATGGCGTCGATTAATTTTGCCGGGATAGAACATGTGGATCCGGTGGAAGCGCTTGGAGACTATCCGGTTATCAGAAAGATGAGCACGACATTTATCTTTCAGGCAATTGAACCACTTTTTTTTGACGCAGGCTTTAACTAACGATGCAACTCAATACGCGACAGGTCCGCATTTTCACTCTGGCTAATTTACTGGGCACCGGGAAACCGGTTCCTGCCGCCGATATCATCACCAGCCTGGAATGTTCAGAGCCAACCCTGACACGGGCCCTTAAAGCACTCAGGGAAGACTATTCAGCAGAAATAAAGTACAGCAAGGCCAGTCACTCTTACCAGATGATCACGCCGGGTAACCTTGATAAAAAAACGCTGCGACGGATGAGTGATGATCTGGCAAAGAATGCCGAACTGAAAAGCACAGAGTCAGGTGGCCGCGTCATTCTGGATAAAGATAAAAAAACAGCGGTCTCTTTATCGCTGCGTATGAAAATACTGCGGAAGATAGACAGGCTTGCGGATATGGAAGGTCTCTCAAGAAGCGAGGCCGTGGAAAAAATAACGGAACGTGTGATTGACGAGCTTTTAAAGGAAAGCCGTGAAAATGAGAAGATTCGGAAAAATGAATCCCCTTAACACAAAGTAACCGACAGAGAGCATAAAATATGCGCACCCGGTAAACCATTACTCCTGCAATGGTAAGTAAAACTTTAACCGGGAGCGTTTATTTATCTTCGACCAAAGTTGCCCTGACTCAGCATTATGCTTGCCATAGCCACTATCAGCGAATACCTTACATCAAAGCTGAACTCAGATTATCTTCATATAAGGGGTAACATTACCCCTGACCCACGCTTATCAAAACACTCTCAAGTAGTCAGGGTTGATGCATTTTAAACCAGGTATATGGTATGAGTTGCCATAAGGTTTTTGTAACTAATTTTGTATTTCTAACTTTTTAACATCATAAATATGCCGGGTAAATCCCTACCTGTGATTCATTTTAAGTATCGTTCCCATCTAACATGTATGAACCCCATGCGACTTTACAACCTGTATACCAAGGCACAATGTCTCAGAAGCTCTTCAAGCGCAGTTCATTCATTTTAAGAAACATAAAGAAGTGAATCCGTTCGACATTGTTCATTAATTCAGTTGGCTTTCTGTTGATTTTATTTTTTAATGTTTCATAATCAACTGAGATTATGATTACTACCCTCTGGAGCTAAAATGTCTGAAGAACTGAAAACACTTAATAACACCCGTTCACTGCGAGCTCAGGCGCGTGAGTTGCCTCTCGAAACTCTGGAAGACATTCTGGAGAAGTTTAATGTCATCGTTTCGGAACGTCGTGATGAAGAAGAAGCAAAACGTAACGAGATTTCGGAACGTACAGAGAAGCTGAATAAGTTGCGCCAGTTGATGCTGGATGATGGTATTGACCCGTCAGAGTTGCTTGAATTCTCCACCGGCCAGACAAAACCTAAAAAAGAGCGTGCAGCACGACCGGCCAAATACCAGTACACCGATGAAAACGGTGAAACTAAAACATGGACTGGCCAGGGCCGTACACCTAAAGTTTTTGCTGAACACATTGCCAACGGCGGCAATGTTGATGACTTCTTGATTAAATGATAAAAAAGGCAGGGAATTAATCTCCCTGCCTTTTTTCTTCCTTTCGTGCATATCAACTGCTCATACTCTGAACATTCGTATTTGTTTCCGGCGCCGCATTGTCTGTTTTCTTTCATTTACTTGATTGGTTCGGCGCGTCTTGGCATCCTCAAGTAACTAGCAGAGTCGGTCAGCTCCGTCGGATTGCCAAAATAAGTGTTACGAGCATCCGGCTAGCTTATGATGGTGAACGGCAGGCGTACGGGACCTCTTCATAAACAATTCAGAATTACCGCTACTTATTATTTTCAAAAACAGACAAAGACTAAGGTACGTTGAAATTTTGATTTAGTGGAGAGTCAGATCATTGATCTGTGTTCAATAAAATTGTGTTCAGTAACTGCATTACCATTAAAAACACTAAGAATATTGTTCATTTCAATTAGCAGGCATTTTTTTCTGGGCCACTATTGCTCTGCAACCTCTGCGTGTAACGTTCACAAAATTTTTTAGAAGCCAGATTGTAAACTTCCACCCAGGCATACAAACGTCTGTTTAAATAAATAATCAAACAATGCAGCAAATGACTCGTTCGCATATCTCTGGCGTTCATAACGTTGAGTAAAGTGTCAGCCTACTGACCTGGTATTGCTGTCTGGCTTATTGCTATTGTCCGCAAAAAGATATCCGATTAACGTATCGGTTTTTAGACAAACGGCAAACTGTGCTGGGTCAGTGGCTCGTTTAGCCACGTCGACCTCCGCCTCGGCTAGTGAATGTAACTTTTCAACCTAAAAGCAAGGAGCACGTGGTGAAGAGAGGTAATCGAAAAGTGCTGCCGCATCCTCTCCCTTAAATTAACCTTTGTGTGATAATGATGTTCATAATATCCTTGATAATGTAATGCCAGCCAGTTCAGCAAGAAGCCTGCTTTAAACTGACCGGAACATAGCGCAGAGATTAGCCGTTCCGGCTATTCCCCGGTATGTCTTTTCGCATGCCAGTAAATCGGGTGATATTTACGAAAAATACCGGAACAAAGGAAATGGCCAGTAGCGTTCCGCTAATCATCCCGCCGAATACACTGGTACCGATCGCATGCTTTGTGCTGTCACTGGCCCCATGGTAAGCATCAGCGGAACAGTGTTTAATGTGAAAACCAGAGAAGTAATCCGTATTGACCACAAGCGCTGCTTCAATGCAATCAATGTCGCATCAATAAGGGTCTTTCCTTCTTTCATCAATTGTTTCGCGAATTCGATAACCAGAATCGCATTCTTAGCGGAAAGGCCAATCAGGGTTATCTGGCCCACTTTGAAAAAGACGTCATTCGTCATATTCGTTACGGCTAAAGCCAGCACAGCGCCGAGCAATCCAAAGGAACTATAAGCATTTCCGCTAAGGGAACGGACTAGGTTTCGTAAAGAGCAATACCACCAGTATCAAGGCGAGATAGCTGCTTTATCTACTTATTAAAATGTACCTTTGAAAAAGTAGACTTTCTGCGGTACGCTCTGACAGTAAGTTTGCCCCCGATTTTTTACGCAGCGCGCCGGACGGAGCCCGACATGATCCTGATTCCCGATGACGAACCGGAGCTGAGTCTGCCCGCAGCCAGTGAGGAATTCCTGCCGGCGCTGTCAGGTGAGAATGCCCCGGTCAGCCCGGCCCGGGCCTACCTGCTTTCACTCAATTCCCACCGCAGCCGGCAGACCATGGCCTCGTTCCTGAACATCGTCGCCGTTATGCTCGGAGCTGCCTCCCTGGAGTCCTGCAGCTGGGGCAGCCTGCGGCGCCATCACGTGATGGCCGTGACCGAACTGCTGCGCGACACCGGCCGGGCCACCGCCACCGTCAACACCTATCTTTCGGCACTGAAGGGCGTGGCAAAAGAAGCCTGGATGCTTAAGCTAATGGACGTCGAGAGTTTCCAGCACATCCGGGCGGTACGTAACCTGAGGGGCAGCCGCCTGCCGCGCGGCCGGGCCCTGCCACCGGAGGAGATACGGGCGCTGTTTGGTGCCTGCGAGGCCGATGACTCCAGCATCGGGGTACGCGATGCGGCAATGCTGGCCGTCATTCTCGGCTGCGGGCTGCGCCGCTCGGAGGCCGTGGGGCTGGATTTGAGTGACGTTGTCACCCATGAGCGGGCGCTCCGGGTACTGGGTAAGGGAAACAAGGAGCGGCTGGCATACATGCCGGCTGGTACCTGGCAGCGGCTAACAATGTGGATTGAACAGGTTCGGGGGGAGAGAGAGGGGCCGCTGTTCACCCGTATCCGTCGTTTTGACACCCTGACGAATGACCGCCTGACCGACCAGGCGGTGTACCATGTCCTGCAGGTGCGCCAGCGCCAGGCCGGAATAGCCAAATGCGCGCCGCACGACTTGCGTCGAACCTTTGCCACCGCCATGCTGGATAACGGCGAGGATCTCATCACGGTGAAGGATGCGATGGGTCATGCCAGCGTCACCACCACCCAGCAGTACGATCGCCGCGGAGAAGCGCGCCTGCGCACGGCCCGTGACCGTCTGGATCTGATATGAACTTAACAAGATGGCAAGATGTTAAGTTAACAAGATACCAGGTTAATATGTTCGCAGGCTACGCGATTGAATCGCCACGGGTTTAACAGACACCTCAGAGTCATTTAAGATGGCTTAAAGAGAGGTGCCCATGAGCGGTAAGCGTTATCCCGAAGAGTTTAAAACTGAAGCAGTCAAACAGGTTGTTGATCGCGGTTATTCTGTTGCCAGCGTTGCAACACGTCTCGATATCACCACCCACAGCCTTTACGCCTGGATAAAGAAGTACGGTCCGGATTCTTCCGCTAATAAAGAACAGTCAGATGCTCAGGCCGAGATCCGCCGTCTCCAGAAAGAGCTGAAGCGGGTTACCGACGAACGGGACATATTAAAAAAAGCCGCTGTAGATTCAATCTGTCAATGCAACACCCCTTTCAATTATCTCTTTCGGTGTTTTGAACTTCAGTGTCTTTCTCGGTCTGTTGTTTAGCTGAGCAGCAACCAGATCTAGTTCATGTTGAGTATATTGGGCAAGACATGTCTTTTTAGGAAAGTACTGCCGAATTAGCCCATTTGTGTTCTCATTTGTTCCCCGCTGCCAAGGACTCTGAGGATCGCAGAAGTAAACTTTAACGCCGGTGCTGACAGTAAATTCTAGATGTCTGGCCAGTTCCATTCCTCTGTCCCATGTCAGTGATTTTCTGAGTTCTGACGGTAAACTCAGGAATTTGTCGGTAAGAGCCTGATTTACTGAGACAGAATCTTTGCCCCTGAGTCTAAGGATGATCGTATAACGTGATTTTCGGTCTACAAGTGTGGCTATATGAGAGTTTTTTGTACCTGAGACTAAATCGCCCTCCCAATGCCCCAGAGAGCGTCTGTTATCGATATTTCGGGAACGTTCGTGAATTGGTGTTCCGTTCACTATGTTAATCGTACCTCTTTCGCCTTTGCGGGTATGACGCCTGCCATGGCGAAGGCTATGCGACCGTCGCAGATGCTGTATATTCAGGTGGTGTAGCGCTTCACGGCTACGAAAGTACAGCGTTTTATAAATTGTCTCAGGTGATATTCGCAGCGTTTTTTGACGTGGTTTTGTTCGCCTTAACCATCCTGATATTTGCTCTGGAGACCATTTCATCTCCAGCTTTTCCAGAACAAGCTTTCGCAATGGTAAATTTTGATCCAGTAAGCACGGTTTTGGCCTTTTCGCCATTCTGTTGGCTCGGTTATTAGCATCAACAGCTTTGGTAATGCTGTCAACCTGTTGATGACTATTTTAATCTGTAGTCATTCAATCCTTGTAACATCAGGATGATCCTGGTGTCAGTGAAAATACGAAATCAACACGTTGGTATCATTACCCACCTGTGAACTGACGTCGGCATTTTGAATCTCACTTCGGCGTGCCCCCTCCGAATGGCGCAAAACATTTCGTGGTATGGCATGATAGCACCCGAAGAGAGTCAATTCAGGGTGGTAAATGTGAAACCAGTAACGCTATACGATGTCGCAGAGTATGCCGGTGTCTCTTATCAGACCGTTTCCCGCGTGGTGAACAAGGCCAGCCACGTCTCTGCGAAAACGCGGGAAAAGGTGGAAGCGGCGATGGCGCAGCTGAACTACATTCCCAACCGCGTGGCACAACAACTGGCGGGCAAACAGTCGTTGCTGATTGGCGTTGCTACCTCCAGTCTGGCCCTGCACGCGCCGTCGCAAATTGTCGCGGCGATTAAATCTCGCGCCGATCAACTGGGTGCCAGCGTGGTGGTGTCGATGGTAGAACGAAGCAGCGTCGAAGCCTGTAAAGCGGCGGTACATAACCTTCTCGCGCAACGCGTCAGTGGTCTGATCATTAACTATCCGCTGGATGACGAGGATGCCATTGCTGTGGAAGCTGCCTGCGCTAATGTTCCGGCCCTATTTCTTGATGTCTCTGACCAGACTCCCATCAACAGTATTATTTTTTCCCATGAAGACGGTACGCGACTGGGCGTGGAGCATCTGATCGCATTGGGTCACCAGCAAATCGCGTTGTTAGCCGGTCCATTAAGTTCTGTCTCGGCGCGTCTGCGTCTGGCGGACTGGCATAAATATCTCACACGCAATCAAATTCATCCGATAGCGGAACGGGAAGGCGACTGGAGTGCCATGTCCGGTTTTCAACAAACTATGCAAATGCTGAATGAGGGCATCGTTCCCACTGCGATGCTGGTTGCCAACGATCAGATGGCGCTGGGCGCAATGCGCGCTATTACCGAGTCCGGGCTGCGCGTTGGTGCGGATATCTCGGTAGTGGGATACGACGATACCGAAGACAGCTCGTGTTATATCCCGCCGTTAACCACCATCAAACAGGATTTTCGCCTGCTGGGGAAAACTAGCGTGGACCGCTTGCTGAAACTCTCTCAGGGCCAGGCGGTGAAGAGCAATCAGCTGTTGCCCGTCTCACTGGTGAAAAGAAAAACCACCCTACCGCCCAATACGCAAACCACCTCTCCCCGCACGTTGGCAGATTCCTTAATGCAGCTGGCACGACAAGTTTCCCGACTTGAAAGCGGGCAGTGAGCGCAACGCAATTAATGTGAGTCAGCTCACTCATTAGGCACCCCAGGCTTTACACTCTATGTGTCCGGCTCGTATGTTATGCGAAAATGTGAGCAGATAACAATTCACACAGGATACAACTATGACAATGATTACGGATTCACTGGCCGTCGTATTACAACGTCGTGACTGGGAAAACCCTGGCGTTACCCAACTTAATCGCCTTGCGGCACATCCCCCTTTCGCCAGCTGGCGTAATAGCGAAGAGGCTCGCACCGATCGCCCTTCCCAAGAGTCGCGCAGCCTGAATGGTGAATGGCGCTTTGCCTGGTTTCCGGCACCAGAAGCGGTACCAGAAAGCTGGCTGGAGCGCGATCTTCCTGACGCCGATACTGTCATAGTCCCCTCAAACTGGCAGATGCACGGTTACGATGCGCCTATCTACACCAACGTGACCTATCCCATTGCGGTCAATCCGCCGTATGTTCCCACGGAGAATCCGACGGGTTGTTACTCGCTCACATTTAATATTGATGAAAGCTGGCTACAGGAAGGCCAGACGCGAATTATTTTTGATGGTGTTAACTCGGCGTTTCATTTGTGGTGCAACGGGCGCTGGGTCGGTTACGGACAGGACAGTCGTTTGCCGTCTGAATTTGACCTGAGCGCATTTTTACACGCCGGAGAAAACCGCCTCGCGGTGATGGTGCTGCGCTGGAGTGACGGCAGTTATCTGGAAGATCAGGATATGTGGCGGATGAGCGGCATTTTCCGTGACGTCTCGTTGCTGCATAAACCGACCACGCAAATCAGCGATTTACATGTAGCCACTCACTTTAATGATGATTTCAGCCGCGCTGTACTGGAGGCAGACGTTCAGATATACGGCGAGCTGCGCGATGAGCTGCGGGTGACGGTTTCTTTGTGGCAGGGTGAAACGCAGGTCGCCAGCGGCACCGCGCCTTTCGGCGGTGAAATTATCGATGAGCGTGGTGGTTATGCCGATCACGTCACCCTACGTCTGAACGTCGAAAACCCGAAACTGTGGAGCGCCGAAATCCCGAATCTCTATCGTGCAGTGGTTGAACTGCACACCGCCGACGGCACGCTGATTGAAGCAGAAGCCTGCGATGTCGGTTTCCGCGAGGTGCGGATTGAAAATGGTCTGCTGCTGCTGAACGGCAAGCCGTTGCTGATTCGCGGCGTTAACCGTCACGAGCATCATCCTCTGCATGGTCAGGTCATGGATGAGCAGACGATGGTGCAGGATATCCTGCTGATGAAGCAGAACAACTTTAACGCCGTGCGCTGTTCGCATTATCCGAACCATCCGCTGTGGTACACGCTGTGCGACCGCTACGGCCTGTATGTGGTGGATGAAGCCAACATTGAAACCCACGGCATGGTGCCAATGAATCGTCTGACCGATGATCCGCGCTGGCTACCCGCGATGAGCGAACGCGTAACGCGAATGGTGCAGCGCGATCGTAATCACCCGAGTGTGATCATCTGGTCGCTGGGGAATGAATCAGGCCACGGCGCTAATCACGACGCACTCTATCGCTGGATCAAATCTGTCGATCCTTCCCGCCCGGTACAGTATGAAGGCGGCGGAGCCGACACCTTCGCAACCGATATTATTTGCCCGATGTACGCGCGCGTGGATGAAGACCAGCCCTTCCCGGCTGTACCGAAATGGTCCATCAAAAAATGGCTTTCGTTGCCTGGAGAGACGCGCCCGCTGATCCTTTGCGAATACGCCCACGCGATGGGTAACAGTCTTGGCGGCTTCGCTAAATACTGGCAGGCGTTTCGTCAGTACCCCCGTTTACAGGGCGGCTTCGTCTGGGACTGGGTGGATCAGTCGCTGATTAAATATGATGAAAATGGCAATCCGTGGTCGGCTTACGGCGGTGATTTTGGCGATACGCCGAATGATCGCCAGTTCTGCATGAACGGTCTGGTCTTTGCCGACCGCACGCCGCATCCGGCGCTGACGGAAGCAAAACACCAGCAGCAGTTTTTCCAGTTCAGTTTATCCGGGCAAACCATCGAAGTGACCAGCGAATACCTGTTCCGTCATAGCGATAACGAGCTCCTGCACTGGATGGTGGCGCTGGATGGCAAGCCGCTGGCAAGCGGTGAAGTGCCTCTGGATGTCGCTCCACAAGGTAAACAGTTGATTGAACTGCCTGGACTACCGCAGCCGAAGAGCGCCGGACAACTCTGGCTAACGGTTCACGTAGTGCAACCGAACGCGACCACATGGTCAGCAGCCGGACACATCAGCGCCTGGCAGCAGTGGCGTCTGGCGGAAAACCTCAGCGTGACACTCCCCTCCGCGCCCCACGCCATCCCGCAACTGACCACCAGCGAAACGGATTTTTGCATCGAGCTGGATAATAAGCGTTGGCAATTTAACCGCCAGTCAGGCTTTCTTTCACAGATGTGGATTGGCGATAAAAAACAACTGCTGACGCCGCTGCGCGATCAGTTCACCCGCGCACCGCTGGATAACGACATTGGCGTAAGTGAAGCGACCCGCATTGACCCTAACGCCTGGGTCGAACGCTGGAAGGCGGCGGGCCATTACCAGGCCGAAGCAGCGTTGTTGCAGTGCACGGCAGATACGCTTGCCGACGCGGTGTTGATTACCACGGTCCACGCGTGGCAGCATCAGGGGAAAACCTTATTTATCAGCCGGAAAACCTACCGGATTGATGGAAGTGGTCAAATGGCGATTACCGTTGATGTTGAAGTGGCGAGCAATACGCCACATCCGGCGCGGATTGGCCTGACCTGCCAGCTGGCGCAGGTAGCAGAGCGGGTAAACTGGCTCGGATTAGGGCCGCAAGAAAACTATCCCGACCGCCTTACTGCGGCCTGTTTTGACCGCTGGGATCTGCCATTGTCAGACATGTATACCCCGTACGTCTTCCCGAGCGAAAACGGTCTGCGCTGCGGGACGCGCGAATTGAATTATGGCCCACACCAGTGGCGCGGCGACTTCCAGTTCAACATCAGCCGCTACAGTCAACAGCAACTGATGGAAACCAGCCATCGCCATCTGCTGCACGCGGAAGAAGGCACATGGCTGAATATCGACGGTTTCCATATGGGGATTGGTGGCGACGACTCCTGGAGCCCGTCAGTGTCGGCGGAATTCCAGCTTAGCGCCGGTAGCTACCATTACCAGTTGCTCTGGTGTCAAAAATAATAATAACCGGGCAGGCCATGTCTGCCCGTATTTCGCGTAAGGAAATCCATTATGTACTATTTAAAAAACACAAACTTTTGGATGTTCGGTTTATTCTTTTTCTTTTACTTTTTTATCATGGGAGCCTACTTCCCGTTTTTCCCGATTTGGCTACATGACATCAACCATATCAGCAAAAGTGATACGGGTATTATTTTTGCCGCTATTTCTCTGTTCTCGCTATTATTCCAACCGCTGTTTGGTCTGCTTTCTGACAAACTCGGGCTGCGCAAATACCTGCTGTGGATTATTACCGGCATGTTAGTGATGTTTGCGCCGTTCTTTATTTTTATCTTCGGGCCACTGTTACAATACAACATTTTAGTAGGATCGATTGTTGGTGGTATTTATCTAGGCTTTTGTTTTAACGCCGGTGCGCCAGCAGTAGAGGCATTTATCGAGAAAGTCAGCCGTCGCAGTAATTTCGAATTTGGTCGAGCGCGGATGTTTGGCTGTGTTGGCTGGGCGCTGTGTGCCTCGATTGTCGGCATCATGTTCACCATCAATAATCAGTTTGTTTTCTGGCTGGGTTCTGGCTGTGCACTCATCCTCGCCGTTTTACTCTTTTTCGCCAAAACGGATGCGCCCTCTTCTGCCACGGTTGCCAATGCGGTAGGTGCCAACCATTCGGCATTTAGCCTTAAGCTGGCGCTGGAACTGTTCAGACAGCCAAAACTGTGGTTTTTGTCACTGTATGTTATTGGCGTTTCCTGCACCTACGATGTTTTTGACCAACAGTTTGCTAATTTCTTTACTTCGTTCTTTGCTACCGGTGAACAGGGTACGCGGGTATTTGGCTACGTAACGACAATGGGCGAATTACTTAACGCCTCGATTATGTTTTTTGCGCCACTGATCATTAATCGCATCGGTGGGAAAAACGCCCTGCTGCTGGCTGGCACTATTATGTCAGTACGTATTATTGGCTCATCGTTCGCTACCTCAGCACTGGAAGTGGTTATTCTGAAAACGCTGCATATGTTTGAAGTACCGTTCCTGCTGGTGGGCTGCTTTAAATATATTACCAGCCAGTTTGAAGTGCGTTTTTCAGCGACGATTTATCTGGTCTGTTTCTGCTTCTTTAAGCAACTGGCGATGGTTTTTATGTCTATTCTGGCGGGCAATATGTATGAAAGCATCGGTTTCCAGGGCGCTTACCTGGTGCTGGGTCTGGTGGCGCTGGGCTTCACCTTAATTTCCGTGTTCACGCTTAGCGGCCCCGGCCCACTTTCCCTGCTGCGTCGCCAGGTGAATGAAGTCGCTTAAGAAATTAATGTCGGATACGGCGCGAGCGCCTTATCCGACCAACTTATCAGGACGGAATGTTAAAAATGAACATGTCGATGACAGAAAAAATAAAAGCAGGCAAGCTATTTACCGATATGTGCGAAGGCTTACCTGAAAAAAGACTTCGTGGGAAAACATTAATGTATGAGTTCAATCACTCGCATCCATCAGAAGTTGAA
The DNA here is from genome assembly GCF_020149545.1 of Enterobacter cloacae complex sp. ECL352. Classification (NCBI taxonomy): domain Bacteria; kingdom Pseudomonadati; phylum Pseudomonadota; class Gammaproteobacteria; order Enterobacterales; family Enterobacteriaceae; genus Enterobacter; species Enterobacter cloacae complex sp. ECL352. The sequence goes on along the minus strand of NZ_CP083710.1, from coordinate 107,845 downwards.
AAAAGGGTAATGACTCCAACTTATTGATAGTGTTTTATGTTCAGATAATGCCCGATGACTTTGTCATGCAGCTCCACCGATTTTGAGAGCTACAGCGACTTCCGTCCCAGCCGTGCCAGGTGCTGCCTCAGATTCAGGTTATGCCGCTCAATTCGCTGCGTATATCGCTTGCTGATTACGTGCAGCTTTCCCTTCAGGCGGGATTCATACAGCGGCCAGCCATCCGTCATCCATATCACCACGTCAAAGGGTGACAGCAGGCTCATAAGACGCCCCAGCGTCGCCATAGTGCGTTCACCGAATACGTGCGCAACAACCGTCTTCCGGAGCCTGTCATACGCGTAAAACAGCCAGCGCTGGCGCGATTTAGCCCCGACGTATCCCCACTGTTCGTCCATTTCCGCGCAGACGATGACGTCACTGCCCGGCTGTATGCGCGAGGTTACCAACTGCGGCCTGAGTTTTTTAAATGGCGGAAAATCGTGTTGAGGCCAACGCCCATAATGCGGGCGGTTGCCCGGCATCCAACGCCATTCATGGCCATATCAATGATTTTCTGGTGCGTACCGGGTTGAGAAGCGGTGTAAGTGAACTGCAGTTGCCATGTTTTACGGCAGTGAGAGCAGAGATAGCGCTGATGTCCGGCAGTGCTTTTGCCGTTACGCACCACCCCGTCAGTAGCTGAACAGGAGGGACAGCTGATAGAAACAGAAGCCACTGGAGCACCTCAAAAACACCATCATACACTAAATCAGTAAGTTGGCAGCATCACCCATTTTTGTGCATTACGTCGCATGTATATTCCTCGTTAAAATACAGGCGGGGCTGAATAAAGGTGAGGCTCGCAATGCCCTTGCGCGAGCGGTCTTTATGCATCGGCTGGGTGAAATCAGAGATCGGGGGCTGGAGAATCAGAGCTATCGAGCCAGCGGTCTGACGTTGCTGACTGCGGCGATCTCACTGTGGAATACGGTATATATAGAAAGAGCGATAGATTCTTTGAGACGAAAAGGGATCCCGATTAATGAGCAACTGATTACCATCTGTCACCACTGGGATGGGAACATATCAACCTGAGCGGGGATTACGTCTGGAGAACGAACCTCAAACTGGGACAGGGTAAATACCGCGCATTACGCTCAGTGAATAGTAATATGTACAAAAAACAGGCTTAGCGTAGGATAATTAATGAGATGGTCACTCCCTCCTTCCCGGTACTATGCTGAGGACAGGCTTTCATTCGGAGAACCATCATGGAAAACATTGCGCTTATTGGTATCGATCTGGGTAAGAACTCTTTCCATATTCATTGTCAGGATCATCGTGGGAAGGCCGTTTACCGTAAAAAATTCACCCGACCAAAGCTAATCGAATTTCTGGCGACATGCCCGGCAACAACCATCGCGATGGAAGCCTGTGGCGGTTCTCACTTTATGGCACGCAAGCTGGCAGAGTTAGGGCATTTTCCAAAGCTGATATCACCGCAATTTGTCCGCCCATTCGTTAAAAGCAACAAAAATGACTTCGTTGATGCTGAAGCTATCTGTGAAGCAGCATCACGTCCATCTATGCGTTTCGTGCAGCCCAGAACCGAATCTCAGCAGGCAATGCGAGCTCTGCATCGTGTCCGTGAATCCCTGGTTCAGGATAAGGTGAAAACAACTAATCAGATGCATGCTTTTCTGCTGGAATTTGGTATCAGCGTTCCGCGAGGTGCTGCCGTTATTAGTCGACTGAGTACCCTTCTTGAGGACAGTAGTTTGCCTCTTTATCTCAGCCAGTTACTGCTGAAATTACAACAGCATTATCACTATCTTGTTGAGCAGATTAAAGATCTGGAATCTCAGTTGAAACGAAAGTTGGACGAAGATGAGGTTGGACAGCGCTTGCTGAGTATTCCCTGCGTTGGAACGCTGACTGCCAGTACTATTTCAACTGAGATTGGCGACGGGAAGCAGTACGCCAGCAGCCGTGACTTTGCGGCGGCAACAGGGCTGGTACCCCGACAGTACAGCACGGGAGGTCGGACGACATTGTTAGGGATTAGCAAGCGGGGCAACAAAAAGATCCGAACTTTGTTGGTTCAGTGTGCCAGGGTATTCATACAAAAACTGGAACACCAGTCTGGCAAGTTGGCCGACTGGGTCAGGGAGTTGTTGTGTCGGAAAAGCAACTTTGTCGTCACCTGTGCTCTGGCAAACAAGCTGGCCAGAATAGCCTGGGCACTGACGGCGCGACAGCAAACTTACGAAGCATAAAGGCAGAAATACACCAGTTTAAACAATCATTCATCTGGTTTTGCGAATACTGATATTGATGATACTAACGGCCCACCGGCCTGTTGAGGAACCTGTAAAACGGAAAGGCTCATTGAAGCCGTATATTTTCTGGAGGTTCATCAGGCGCGGAACTCATCGAGGCGCGGGAATAAAATCCCATTCAGACGCCGGATAGATTCAAGCAAGCCAACTTGTCGTCAAAATCGGTGTTGCAAAAACGGGAGTGACCATAGATTCCGTTTTCCAAGCGGACCCCATATAAACATACGTTGGCAGCCAGGAGCGGGATTCACGATCCCAGGTGCGTTCTTCCGCAAGGCCCAGAACGCCAAACCGTACCTGTTCCTCAATAAGCCGTGAAAGGCGTGACACCGTCACCTCCGTTTCAGGAATGACATTGCCTTTTGCGTCCTTTGCACTGAGTTCTTTTGCAAGACGGGTGATACACATGCCAACGGTATGCTTGCCGGCATCACAGAAGCTGATGAGCACTGGCCAGAGCGCATCGAGCAGGCGCTGACGTTCCGGACGGAAGCCATATTTACGTCCCGCTTTACGGCGGCCGGCAACATAGAGAGGGTGACGGGAAACATGCATGCGCAGGCTGACCTGCCCCGTTTCTTTGTCTTTTTTCACCAGGCGATTGTAGGCATGACCGAGCTGTCCGGAGAGCTTTTTATAATGCTCAGGACGGAACCAGGACGGGTTTTCACATTTGGCTTTTGTGGAGTGTTCACCGCGCTTACGGCGGGTCCGCTTTTTGACCGGCTCAGTAAGAAAATTATCCTGTGTGCCGGCATCGACGTCCTGCCAGAAACGGATTAACTCTTCGGCCGGAAGCTCAGACCAGTGAACAGAAATCTGCTTGTCATTCACGGCGGCCTGTTCTTATGGCGGCCGGGTGTTGTTTTCTATGGTGCATGCGTTATAATCCTTCACAGGCAACGCGCCTGCTTTTGGACCCCCTGATATCTGACGTTCCGCCAAGTTCGTAGCAGATATCGGGGGGTTTGTGCATTCAGGCTCCGGGAAATCCCGTCACCTGCTCCTGAACGTTTTACTGGACACGTCCTGTCCCTGTCTGTTTCCGGAAGTCCGCATTTCTTCCGTAAAACCATCTTCTGCCACCCGCCTGCCTCACCACAAAGCAGTCAAACCGTCAGTTTGAGTTAGGTCACAAAAGTAATCTGAATCAACAATCTGTCCCACCACAAGACGATCGCTGACGATCCGAATACTACCTTCTCGCTGGCAATATTTCCAGATGTCAGGCCAGATTAGCGTTCATTGTTTGCGTGCTAATTGTCCTGAAGGGACGTTTAACCGGCAGCGCTCGCCGCAGTATCAGGCCGGCAGGTCTGATCGAGGAAGCGCAGGAGAACGGAACAGGAAGATGGCATTTACGCGCGGAACATGAAAAACAGTCTCTGGCGGGAGACGTTCTTCGGACTGAGGATCATTTCACCCTGGTGGCTTTCCGGATTGCAGCCTGGAGTTTTTCAGCGGTAACGGCTTCCGGGAAGACCGTGATGGTGTCAGGAGTGGCTCCGCTAACGGGCATGACGATGATCCCCGGCGTTCCGGTGAGTCCCAGCGCCTCTGCCAGGTTACTATTTTTCTCAAGGGACGCGGTATGGTCGCCAGGAGCTGGAGTGGTCAGCCCCGCCTTTGACGCTGCCCCGTGAATATCCTCCGCCGTCAGCTTGCCTTCATTATGGCCGGTGGCGTAGATGGCATTGTGATAGGTGACATAGGCCTGCGGCCCTTTCTTTTGCCAGACCGTCAGCCCCTGCTGCGCTGCCTGAAGTGAGGCTTCCCAGCGACCACCAAAAATTGGCCACTCCTTAAAGAGGTAGCGGACGTCCGGCTGCGCTTTCATGACCTTCTCCAGCTCCGGCGCGAAGCGGCTGCAGAACACGCACTGGTAATCAAAGAATTCAATCACCGCGACCTTTGCATTATCAGGACCGTAAACCGGTGTGTCCGGATCATGCAGAAGGTTCGCCTGATTCTCCATCACGCTGAGTGCAAACATCTTCTGCTTACGTGCCTCCTGCTGTTCCTGCAGCTTATGACTGACCGTTACCAGTATCTCCGGGTGGGACACCAGGTAGTCTGCTGCGATTTCCCCGATACGGGCCTCCTGCTCCGGGCTGAAGACTAGCTGCGGGGCCGAAGCGTGTGCCGTTGCAATAAAGCCTATGTATGTTGTAACTATTAATGCAGCTAATTTGTGTACTTTCATCGTCTGAGTCTCATGGTTAAAAGGGAGATTAACGTTCTTTCTGAATGGTACGGGTGAGGGTCTGTTCTTCTCGCTCCGGCATGCGGCCGCGCTCGCTATTTTCGGGTTGCCGGATAATATCCCGCTCGGTATTGGCCAGCTCATTCACAATGCGGCTGACTCCCGCACGTTCCGAAGCAACTTTGCTGGCCAATGGTTCCTTTTCTGCCCTGATATGACGGCCAATCTCATCGTGGCTAACGCTGTCCGAGCTGGCAACCTGAATGAGCACTTTTCCGGCAGGAATCGTTGGCTCATTCCGGTCGTCAACCTCAAGCATCCCGGGCGTAATACGCACCGCGTCCTCCACCGGCACAACAATACGCTCCTGAGTCTCACTCTTTTCTTTTTCCGCTTTAACGGCTTTGTTAAGCATGTCTTTTTCCGTCTGTCGTGTGGTTTCCTCCTGGTCACGGATCAGTTTGTGTTCTGATGCGGCCTCCGTAACGACATCCTGGTTTTCTCCTGTGGTGATGGTTGTCCATCTCCCTGGTGAGTTCTCTCGCGGCAAAGGGCAAAGGAGCAACGGCGAAGGGAGGAAGGAAAGGGGCGGAGACGAAAGTTTTTGCGGCACGCAAAAAGTTTTGGCGGAGTGCATTTCACCCCTTGGATGACGACCCGACGGTGCTACAAGCAGCCCTCCGCGTGAGGACACACGGGGGATGGCTTCACCGGGGGAACAGGATGCACACACCCGACACGTCGGAACGGCGTGGCGCCATTAAAGCGACGGCATCAGCCGGCGCGGTGAAGGCGTTCCGGACGGCACGGCCGGAGAAGCCGCAGCTTTTGACCTTCGCCATCAGACCCTAGCGTCAGCCCGAAACCGCTTGCGGGTTCGGCGGAGCCCGGCGGGTGCGTCAGCAGCCGCCCTGGCGGAGTGGGGCTCGACGACCGGACAGCAGCGCTGGCCGGGAGCCGAAGGGGGCCATCGCCCTGCCCTGTTTTCGGGTTATGGCCACGGAGCTGCAGCTGAGGAAGTTAACCAGCAGGACGACGGATATGATGCCCGGGATGAAGAACACAGGGAAAACCAGGCTGAAGCCAGATACAGGCAGGTAACTCGTGGTGCTCTGACTTAAGCAAAATCAGGCAGGAGAGAGGGCAAGGCGGAGGGAGCAGAGGGACGGTGCCGAAGGCGCGTCCCCCTTCCCCCGTTCCCCGCAGGGGAACAGCCCTTCCCGGAAGTTCAGGCGTGCGGTCGCATCGGGAAGGAAAAAGGGGCTACCGGCGAACCGGCAACCCCTTCATAAAGGCGCTTCAGGCATGTCCACACAGTCTCAGCCCCTGAATGGCGGGGGTTTCCCCCCGCCGGGGTTAGCTACTTAGCGGATTCGTAAGCCATAAAAGCTGCCACCTCCCTGTCCGTGTCCCTGTACCGGATTTCGCAGAGCGATTTCCGTGTCAGGTAAGTGAATATCAGCAGTGTGAGACACACTATTAATACGCACCAGAGCAGGGTGTTTCGCGGCAGTTTCATGGCCTTCTTCTCCTGTCAACGCAAAGCAGAAATGGCACCTTTACTGCGAAACAGAGATGTCCTGCTTTATTTCAGAGAATGCGTTTGACCGCCTCGCTATAAACTTCCGAGCGCTCTCTTTTCCCGACAGAAATCACAAAGACGACAACCTTCTCGTCTATGACCTGATATACAAGACGATAGCCTGAAGACCGGAGCTTAATTTTGTAACAGTCATGCATACCCCGAAGCTTGTTCGCATCAATTCGGGGTGACTCAAGCACTTCAGCCAACTTATTTTTTAGCTGTTCACGTACCGTCGAGCCCAGCTTTCGCCATTCCTTTAGTGCACGCTCGTCAAAATCCAGAAAATATGCCATCAGAGCTCATCCAGCGTCACACGTACTGGCTTAGGATTGCGAAGTCGTTCTTTCACGATCTCCACGAGCTCAGCATCCTCATCACTCAGGAGTGTCTGTTTGAACGGCAAACGTTCATTGTCAGCAATATATTCAAGCATGAGGCGAAGTGCCTCAGAGGGAGTTACACCCATTTTTTCAAGCGCAGCGTAAGAACGCGCTTTAAGTTCATCGTCAATACGCAGGTTGATGCTACCCATGTCTCACACCTCTTGTAAATACAAATGTCATTACAAGTATCGCACTACAACATGCTTAGGGCAAGCCACGAAGGAAGTCAGAAAACGAGACGTCAGAAGTGTGATCACAGTCCGCTTAGTGCCAAAAGCGGACGTTCACGTCCGTTCTTGAAATATTGGCCCGATAATTCAGCGTTAAATTTTCCGGTTAATACGCAACGCATCCACAACGAGTGAAAACGCTGGGGAAGGCTGTTTACGGCTGGGATAATAAAGATAGTAGCCGGGAAAAGGACGGCACCATTCTTCAAGCACGCGGATCAGTTTTCCTTCCTGCAGATGTGTGCCGAACTCCTCTTCAGGTAAAAAGGCAATGCCCAGTCCGGCAAGAGCTGCGTCAACGACGTGTTCCGATGTGTTAAACGTCAGTTGCCCTTCAACCCGAACGTGAAATTTACCGTTTTCCTGCTCAAACTCCCAGGCGTAAATTTTCCCCGATTGAACCATGCGCTCATTAATACAGCAGTGTTGCATCAGATCGCGTGGCGTCTGAGGGGCGGCGCACCGGGCGAAATACTCAGGGGAAGCTACAGCCGCCATGCGCAGTTTCGGGCCAATGGGTACGGCTATCATATCTTTGTCGATAGTGTCTCCGAGCCGCACGCCGGCATCAAAACGATCCGCAACGATATCCCGGAAGCCGTGGTTGGCATCAAACTCAATATGAATATCAGGATATTCGCGTAACAGTGGTGTCAGCTTTGGCAGCAGTGTGGTCTTCAGAACATTAGGTCCACATGTAATACGGACGGTCCCGGCAGGTTTATCACGCAGTGCCGTCAGCATGTCCAGCTCGGTTTCAATCTCATCAATACGATGTCCCACAGACTGCAGCAGGCGCTCCCCGGCAGCCGTCACTGACACACTGCGCGTGGTCCTTGTCAGCAGGCGGATTTGCATCCGTTCTTCCAGCCCGGAAATCGCCTGGCTCAGTGCGGGCTGGGTCACGCCGAGCTGGGCGGCAGCGCGCGTAAAGCTGCCCTCACGCGCCACGGTGACGAAAGAGAGTAAGTCGTTAAGATTGCGTCTGGCCATGCTCGTTTCCGGTCCATTTATAAATTTTACTTATAAGGGTATTAAGTATTCATTAGCTAGTTAACCCGCTGCATATTGGTAACAATAATGCGATGAAAAAGTCAACGCTAACCCTTATGCAAAACGCTTACCGCAGAACATCACTGCTGCTCCTTGCCGGCCTGCTTTTCGTCACGCAGTCCGCTATGGCGGGTGACAACGACCGGGGAGTGGCGCAGGAGACGCTTATGAAAATTGAGATCATTGTGGAGGGAGAAACCGCCACCGCCACCCTCTTTGATACGCCGACAGGCCGGGACTTTGCGTCTTTGCTTCCCCTCAGCCTGACGCTGGAAGACTATGACGATATTGAGCGTATAAGCGACCTGCCGCGCAGGCTTTCCACGGTGCAGGCACCGGACGGCATGACGCCGGAAGCCGGAGATATCACTTACTACGCGCCCTGGGGCAACCTGGCGATTTTTGCCCGGGGCAGGGCTTACGCCCGTTCACTGATCCCGTTAGGGAAAGTGGATTCCGGACTGCCGGTCCTGCAGCGCCACGGACCTCTTGCGGTGCAGATCAGGGTCGCCAACTGACCCGCAGCACCTTCCGTACCGCGATTATCCCTCTTATCCCGTCTCCGTATGCCGTTTCAGCTCTTCCTGCAGCGCTGAAGGCTCCGGGGCACAGACTTCATGTTATCTACTGAAAAGAAATCCCTGAATGAGTAATAAGACAGACGAAAACAGAAAAAAAAACACCGGAAGCGGGAAACAGCCTGCGCACTGGAGTGGTGTCTTTGCCATGACGCTGTGCGTCTTCGCCCTGATCGCCTCCGAATTCATGCCGGTCAGCCTGCTGACACCGATGGCGAAGACCCTTCGTGTCACCGAAGGCATGGCCGGACAGGGCATCGCTATTTCCGGGGCATTTGCAGTGGTAACCAGCCTGTTTATTTCCGTGCTGGCAGGCACGCTTAACCGGAAAACGCTGCTGCTCGGCCTGACCTGCATTATGGCAATTTCCGGTGCTGTTATTGCGATGGCACCCAATTACCTGACCTATATGGCGGGCAGGGCCCTGATTGGCATTGTGGTCGGCGGGTTCTGGTCGATGTCGGCCGCGACGGCAATGCGTCTGGTCCCGGTGCATCGTGTTCCGCTGGCGCTGGCTATTTTCAACAGCGGCAATGCTCTGGCTACCGTCGTGGCTGCCCCTCTGGGCAGCTGGCTCGGATCGGTTGTTGGCTGGCGGGGCGCCTTCTTCTGCCTGGTGCCGGTCGCCATCATCGCGTTTGTCTGGCAATTACTCAGTCTGCCTTCCATGTCGGTCACCCGTCAGGCGGCGGCTTCCCGCAACGTTTTCATGCTGTTTCGTCGCCGGGTGGTCACGCTGGGCATGCTGGGTGTGGGGATCTTCTTTATGGGGCAATTCACGCTCTTTACCTACATCAGGCCTTTCCTTGAGACGGTGACGCGGGTGGATGACGCAACAGTGACACTGGTCCTGCTGGTTATTGGTGTCGCGGGTTTCATCGGCACTACGCTGATTGGCCGGGTGTTAAAACGCGGGTTCTACCCGACCCTGATGGCCATCCCGGTACTGATGGCCATCACCGCGCTGGCACTGATTGCCTTCGGCAGTCAGGTAGCCATCGTGACGGCGCTGCTTGGGCTGTGGGGGCTGATTTCCACAGCCGCACCGGTGGGATGGTGGGCATGGGTTCCGCGTACCTTCCCTCAGAATGCCGAAGCGGGCGGCGGACTGATGGTGGCGATGGTGCAGCTGTCCATTGCTCTCGGTTCGACGCTGGGCGGCCTGCTTTTCGACCATCACGGCTACCAGAGCACCTTCCTGGCCAGCGCCGCGATGCTGATTATCGCAACCGTACTGATCTTCCTGACCTCGCGGGCAGACACTTCTGCCGCAGACCATTCATAAACCCAGGAGTAATGCCATGACAGTTAAAGCTTACGGTGCCCATGCGGGCACACTGCCGCTGGAGCCGATGGATATCACCCGTCGCGCCCCCGGTGCCCATGATGTGCAGATTAATATCGCGTACTGCGGAGTCTGCCATTCGGATATCCACCAGGTACGCGCTGAATGGGCTGGAACGCTCTATCCCTGCGTACCGGGACATGAAATTGTCGGTCGTGTCGTGGCCGTTGGCGATCACGTCTCCGGTTTTTGTGCAGGGGACCTGGTGGGGGTCGGCTGCATTGTCGACAGCTGCCGGCACTGCAGTGACTGTGACGACGGACTGGAGAACTACTGCGACCATATGACAGGGACATACAATTTCCCAACGCCGGATGCGCCGGGCCACACGCTGGGCGGATATTCGCAGCAGATTGTGGTGCATGAGCGCTATGTCCTGCGCGTCACTCACCCAGAAGCGCAACTAGCCGCCGTGGCTCCGCTGCTGTGCGCAGGGATCACAACGTACTCACCGCTGCGTCACTGGCAGGCGGGCCCCGGCAAAAAGGTCGGCGTGGTCGGTATCGGTGGACTGGGGCATATGGGGATCAAGCTTGCGCACGCCATGGGCGCGCATGTCGTAGCCTTTACCACGTCTGAGTCCAAACGTGACGCCGCCAGAGCGCTTGGTGCAGATGAGGTGGTGGTCTCCCGTCATGCCAGCGAAATGGAAGCCCATGCAAAGAGCTTCGATTTTATCCTCAACACCGTTGCTGCGCCGCATAACCTCGACGTGTTCACTGCGCTGCTGAAACGCGATGGCACGATGACCCTGGTGGGTGCGCCGGCCACGCCGCATGGCTCGCCAGAAGTGTTCAGCCTCATCATGAAGCGCAGATCGATTGCCGGGTCGATGATTGGCGGCATTCCTGAAACGCAGGAGATGCTCGATTTCTGCGCCCAACACGGCATTGTCGCCGACATTGAGCTTATCCGCGCCGACCAGATTAACGATGCCTATGAGCGCATGCTCAGGGGCGATGTGCATTACCGGTTTGTCATTGATAACGCCACCCTGGCTTAATGATAAGGAGACCATCATGAAAAAATTTACGTTAGCGCTGGGGCTGTTGATCAGTGCATTTGCTTCCTCTGCGGCGGATATGTCCCGTGGGGCCGATAATTTTTATAAAAGCGATAAGGTGACGCAGCAAAAAGTCACCTTTAAAAACCAGTATCAGATGGCCGTGGTCGGCAACCTGTTTATCCCGAAAAAGATGAACCAGAATACCCGACACCCGGCGATCGTCGTTGGTCACCCGATGGGAGCCGTTAAGGAACAGAGTTCGAATCTCTATGCGCAGAAGCTGGCGGAGCAGGGGTTTGTCACGCTGGCTATCGATCTCTCTTTCTGGGGAGAAAGCGAGGGCAAACCGGGGCACCTGATTTCACCGGAAATCTACACAGATGATTTCAGCGCGGCGGTTGATTATCTAAGCACACAGCCGTTTGTCGATCCGGATAGCATCGGTGTATTAGGTATCTGCGGCAGCGGAAGTTTTGTTATCAGTGCTGCCAAGATTGACCCGCGTATGAAAGCCATTGCCACCGTCAGCATGTATGACATGGGGGCTGCATTTCGCAACGGCCTCAACCATTCCCAGACGCCGGAACAACGAAAGGCCTTTATCCGGTCAGCCACAGAGCAGCGTTTAGCAGAGTTTCAGGGAGGCGAGACGGCCTACATTCCCGGTACCGTGAATACACTGGACGCTTCAACGCCTGATATTCAGCGCGAGTTCTTTGATTTCTACCGCACCGAACGCGGCGGCTACACCCCACAGGGTCAGAAAGAAGAACTGACGACGAAACCGATGCTGAGCAGTATTGGCAAGTTTATGAACTTCTATCCGTTCAACGATATTGAAACCATCTCGCCGCGCCCGATGCTGTTTATTACCGGCGATCAGGCTCACTCAAAAGAGTTCAGCGAGGACGCTTTCAAACGCGCCGGTCAGCCTAAAGAACTGTATGTCGTACCGGGCGCAGGGCATGTCGATCTGTATGACCGTACCGACGTCATCCCTTTTGACAAGCTGAAAGACTTTTTCCGTAAAAATCTGCAATAACACGTTCAGTTAAGGAGCATTTGACATGAATTACAAACATCTGGGGCGTACCGGTCTGCGGGTGAGCCGCATCGGTCTCGGTACCATGAATTTCGGTGAGCTGACGGATGAGTCTGCCAGCTTCAGGATCATGGATGAAGCCGTGGATGCAGGTATCAACTTTTTCGATACCGCTGACGTCTATGGCGGGCCGCAGTCACCGGATATGGCAAAGGGTTACGGAACATCCGAAGAAATCATCGGTAATTGGCTGGCGCGTAGTGGTCAGCGTGACCGGATAGTGCTGGCCACGAAAGTTTACCAGCCGATGGACACGGGGCCGAACGACAAATACCTGTCTGCCTACCATATCCGCCGGGCCTGTGAGGCCAGCCTGAAAAGGCTGAAAACGGACCATATCGATCTCTATCAGATGCACCATATCGACCGGAACACGCCCTGGGAGGAGATCTGGCAGGCCATGGAACAGCTGATCCGAGAGGGTAAAATCAGCTACGTTGGCAGCAGTAACTTTGCTGGCTGGGATATTGCCACTGCACAGTGCAAGGCTGACGCGCGCAACCTGCTGGGGCTGGCATCGGAACAGAGCCTGTACAATCTGACCCAGCGCACGATTGAGCTAGAAATCATTCCGGCGCTGCGTCATTACGGCATTGGCCTGATCCCCTGGAGCCCGGTCGGGATGGGGATGCTGGGCGGTGTTCTGAAGAAAATTGCCGGTGGCCGCCGGGCATCACCGCAGTTGCAGGCACAAATCAACCGCCTGCGGCCACAACTGGAGGCCTGGGAAACACTGTGTGATGAGCTGGGGGAAACACCATCAGACGTCGCGCTGGCTTGGCTACTGCAGAACTCGGTGGTTAGCGCCGTGCTCAGTGGTCCGCGTACAGTTGAACAGCTCCGTCAGAATCTCAATGCCCTGACGCTGTCTCTTTCAGACGATACGCTCAAAAGGCTGGATACCATCTGGCCGGGGCCAGGCGGAGAGGCACCTGAAGCTTACGCGTGGTAAAAGGTTATCAGTGTTAACAATTACCGGCCTTCGGGTCGGTAATTACATTATTTCGGCGAAATTTATTTATTACCTGAAGATGTTGTACTTTTCATCAATTCTTGGATGTCCGCTTTTCGCTCACAGCGGACCTTCAGCTCAGTTAGCTGGTCCGCTCCGTGCCAGGAGCGGACATTACTACACACCGTAAGTAGTCTTATGTGTCTGAAATGAAACCGCAGCCCGATAGTTACTTTCTCTCCTGCCCGTTACTTGAACAGAAATACGCAATGTCCTAAATAACTACCATAATTGTCATTTACGACATTTCTTTCTCACTTATGATTCTCTCATCGAATCAATGGTGATCGAAAGGAGTCTGCAATGAGTGTCGCAACACAACCGGGTAAAGGCACTGCCGTAATCACTGGTGCATCCACCGGCATCGGTGCCGTTTACGCCAGTCGACTGGCGCGCATGGGATACGACCTTACCATTATCGCCCGTAATCATAACCGCCTAAATCAGATGGCGAGTCACATCACTGCTGACACCGCCCGCAATGTGGAAGTGCTGGCAACCGATCTGGGTGATGCCCAACAGCTTGCTGCTCTGGAGAAAAAACTGCGTGCCGATGCCAGCATTACTCTCCTGGTGAACAATGCCGGTGTCGGAACTCATACGCCGTTGTTGTCGAGCGATGTCGATCAAATGCAGGCGATGATTAATCTCAATGTCGTTGCTCTGACCCGTCTGACTTACAGCGTGGTTCCCGGATTTGTCGCGCGAGGTGTGGGTGCCATCATCAATATCTCATCGATTGTCAGCCTTGCGCCGGAACTGCTTAACGGCGTGTACGGCGGCACAAAAGCCTTTGTTCTGGCATTCACTCAGTCACTGCATCATGAACTCTCTGAAAAGGGCATCCATTTTCAGGCCGTGCTGCCGGGCGCGACAGCAACGCCGTTCTGGGATAACGGTGGTTTACCCCTTGACCAACTCGATAAGTCAATAGTAATGAGCGCTTACGATCTGGTGGACGCGGCGCTTACGGGTTTTCTTAACGGGGAATTTGTCACCATCCCGTCACTGCATAACGAAGCTTACTGGCAGGCGATGGAAAGTAGTCGCCAGGCTATGATCCCGCACCTCTCCAGCAATGTACCCGCCGGCCGTTATCGTGCCGGACTTACTCACTAGCCTTGTATTTAGCCAACAGGAATAACCGTATGAAACTGACAAGCAACACTATTTTTATCACTGGCGGCACGTCGGGTATTGGCCGCGAGATGGCAGAAAAATTTCATCAAATGGGTAATCAGGTGATCATTTCAGGCCGTCGTAAAGCTCTTCTTGACACGGTTACGTCCGCCAATCCGGGAATGGATTCCGTGGTACTGGATGTCACCGATGTATCCAGCATTAAATCGGCGGCGAAAGAGGTGCTCTCCCGCTATCCGGCCCTGAATGTGGTGATCAATAACGCTGGCATTATGCCCTTCGATAATCCAGCTGCCGAACTGGATGACGATATGGCCACCACCTTACTGGACACGAACCTGTTGGGCACTGTTCGGGTCAGTTCAGCCTTTGTTGAGCACCTGAAACAACAACCGGATGCGGTATTGATCAACAACAGTTCGATTCTGGCTTTTTTACCCTTGGTGACGAATGCACTCTACTCAGCAACCAAAGCAGCGATTCATTCTTATACCCTGTCGCAGCGTTTTTTACTGCGCGATGCCGGTGTGAATGTGATCGAGATTTCACCGCCTTGGGTCGATACCGATTTGATCTACAAAAGCGGTGATTCCCGTGCGATGCCGGTAGCTGATTTTATCCAGCAAACTTTTGACAAACTGGCGACAGATTCCATTGAAGTGATTGTAGATAGTGTGCTCCCTGCACGTGCGAATCCGGGTGTGAACGAACACGAGATGGTGAACGCGTTTAATCAGTCAATGGTAGATAACCCCATTCCGGTTCCCAGGCCATACCGATCCGGTTTTCCAGCTCACATTCATAGTTACGCAGGACGCGGGGCAGGAGTACCGCCGGAACACTCACCTGACGGTTTGCCGCTTCCCGCTGACGGGCCAGGAGATCGCTGACAGTCAGATTATTTACCCCCTCCTGGCGGTATTGCGTCATTTTCATTTCGCCGATCGCCTTCATCAGATTCCGGATTTCAGCCCCGTCCGGTTCTGGCTGGGCTTCACGGCAGGCCACGCTAATCCCCTCTTCCGTCCAGACCAGCAGGACCAGGGGTTCGTCAAACGTGAACATGTTTTCAAGCTGTACACAAAGTTCTTCGCGGGTTCCGTACATCGTTTGTTCTCTCTTGTAAGGGGTTACAGACCGGGCATCAGCCCGGCAGGGTCAGTCAGTCCTGAAAGGTTTCGTCCAGCACCAGGGCTTCGCGGTAGGCTTCAAGAAGCAGGGTGTTGATCCGGCGCAGAGTCTGCGCAGCCATACGTTCGGTAAGCGTTGCCGCGTCGTGCCGGTGCTGCGATTCGAGGCGGTTCAGCAGCATCCGCACGTCACACATGGCATTGCTGAGCGCGGCCACGTCCGCGCGCAGGTTTTCAAGGCCCGGGTAGTTCATGCCGCCTCCGGATAGTCGGGGTAAAACGCGCCGTCATTGGCCGCCGGCATCCTTCTTGCCCGTTCAACCTGTGCCAGACGTCGAACGCCGGCGGCGTGGTACTGCTCAAGCATCTCGATCCCGATATAGCGGCGGCTGGCTTCGGCGGCGGCCACGCAGGTGGAGCCGCTGCCGGCGAACGGGTCAAGGACAATAGCCCCCGGACGCGTGAGCGATTCAATCAGCGGCCGCAGGCTCTGCACCGGCTTCTCCGTCGGGTGATGTCGGTTGCCCGTGTATTTCCAGGGGATCACGTCCGGGATGGGACGGTCCGGGGTTTGCGGCCTTCCCTTTGCCAGCAGGTAGGCACTCTCATGGGTGTAACCCACGAACGTCGATTTTGAGGCGTAGCTCTTGGCAAAGACGATATGGCCAACCACCCTGAAACCGGCCGTTTTCCACGCATTCAGAAACAGATCCGCGCGGTTCCAGGCATAGAAACTCACCATGAGGCTGTCATTTTTCAGCACGCGGTACATTTCATGACAGGCGGGCTGGAGCCATTCGGAAGAGTTGTCCCCGGCCAGGGTGCGGCCGGTACGGTCCTTATAGCCAACCAGGTACGGTGGGTCGGTAAGAATAAAATCGACGGCACGCGCCGGAAAACGGGACATCACCTGCACGCAGTCACCCAGAATAAAACGGGACATAGACACACTCCTCTCTGATATGCGGCACCCTCTTGCGCCGTGCCGCCACAAAAACCCGGCGAAAAGCGGAGGGCGCAGGGGCGACGCCGCAAGCCGCAGCGCAAGCCTTTCACGGGCTGAATGCACCGTGAAAGGTGCGAACGGGTGAGGACGGAGACAACGTGAACCCTTGCGACCGCAGCGGCCGGGTTAGCGTGAAGGCACGGCGTTGAACACGCCGCCGGCTGGCGGCAATAAGGCGGAGGGAACCGACATCCTTCGGTACCGGTTCTGGTAGCTGATGAGTCCGTGAGTGTATGGCAGAATGCACACTGATAATGGATTCGCGCCGTTATCTGACATGTGTGCCTTTGATTTCAGGACGTCCCCAACCGGAGACGTCTTTTTTTTGAGTCGGATATATGGCAGGTGAAAAAAGGCAGCGATTGTGCAATTATCTGTGCCGAAAACATCTGATGGGTTTTCACTTACAACGAATATGACACATTTCAGGACACCCCTCCCCGGAAGGTGTCCTTTTTTTTTAGCGCCCCTTCACGTGGTCGATAGCGAACTGCAGCGTGTCCCAGTTAAAACCGATGCCTGCATCGTGGCTGTGGTCGCAGATACGCATGGCTTCTGCAATTTCCTCCTCCGACAGACTGCCATCGAGGGACAGAAAATCATCTTCCAGCCAGAACGTCCCCATACACAGTGCATCCGGTGGGTACTGCTTCAGCCTGGCGATGAGCCCTGCCACCGTCACATCATCACGACATGCAGGACGCGACGGCAGGACGCGATCAGCGATGTCGTTCCAGCACCAGTCATCGCACTCCGGTACGGGTTCCAGCAGGGTCTGTAATTCCACGCCCGGCAGCAGGGAGAGCTGCTCCAGAACCTCCCCCAGAGAAAGTCGCTCTCCGCTGGCATCTTCACTCCCCAGGTAATGGTGATTGATATAGACGGCAAACTCGCCGTTATCGAGTTCAATACAGGTCAGTCTGAACATGGTTGTGTCCTCAGCATCCGGCACCCTCTTGCGCCGTGCCGCCACAAAAACACGGCGTAAAGCGGAGGACGCCAGGGCGACGCCGAAGCCGCAGCGCAAGCCCTTCACGGGCTGAATGCACCGTGCAGGGCGCGAACGGGTGAGGACGGAGACAACGTGAACCCTTGCGACCGCAGCGGCCGGGTTAGCGTGAAGGCACGGCGGGTAATTTTTTACGGGAGATGTAAAGCGGAGGAAAAATTTCACATTAAATTAAAATGTGATTTACATCACAAAACAATACATTATAATCGCCGAAAAATTAAGCGTTTAGTTTTGACGGCAGGGATGAGATGTCACCCTGCCGTTTTTTTCTGAAGTGTACGGGACCGGATTTAACGCGCAGGAGCTGCACCAATACGTCTCAGCGCATCCTCTACTTCACGCAGCCCAAAAATATCTTCCGGCGGCTGCTCTTTTCCGGACAGGCTACATACCGTAAAGACGGCATTTGATGCGGATAATCTCTCGCGGAACAACGCCTGCAGTGCCACAACGACCAGCGTACGTTCGTCTCCTGTCAGTTCTTCAAGCAGCATACTGTTTCCTTCAGGTTAATGTTCATATTCATCCCCGCCCCTCTGGTTTTTTCTTGTCAAACGCCAGGAGAACCCCGAGGCCGATCAGTGAGGCATAGCAGACCTGCATCGCGATTGTCACCGGCAGTGAGATGTTATCAACCAGAACGCCAGGAACCACGACGGCCACGCCTGCCAGTATCATTCCCCTGCCGGTCTTTTTGACCCGTTCCGGCCACTGAGATTCAGGCACGTTCCGGGCGCGCAGAAAGTTATGAATGCACTGCACTGCTTTTTGTTTAATCACTGACATGCTCTAGTCTCCGAATGCCCGGCGCATATTTTTCTTTATGCTGGTCGCTTCAGCGGATACCGGTGCGGCAGGCTCCGCTGGTTTCTCCGGCACTGCAGCCATACTCACGTCAGCCGTACCAGCCATCTGCTGAACCAGAACCTGCAGCTCGCTGACCGTGCCGGGCGGTACCGGCATACTGGCCAGCAGACGCGGCAGCTCCGGTGCGGTCGTATGCAGGGCCAGACCGGTGATAATCAGGTTTCTCAGCAGCTCTCCGCGCAGGCGGGATGACACGCCCGTCAGCACACGCTCAACCCGTTCACTGCTCCGGTCATCCTGAAGCGTCAGGGTGTAACGCCGGCGCTGGTATTCCGTCTCCGGTGACATGGCCAGAGCAGCCACGCCACCATCAGGCTCATCAGGAAGTCCTGAGAGTGAAGACCAGGTGCCGGATACCAGGGCCATCACGGCACAAAGCCGGATGGCACTCAGATGTCCGTCAAAGAACACCGGGATCAGCGCCGGTAAACGGGCATCCGTCTGGTACATCACCGCCCCGGCGGTGGCGGCGGTCCGGATGAAGTCACCGCGCAGGGGCTGTGAGATGGTGCTGATGGTCGCCATCGCCGTGATGTCGGTGCGATCGTCGCTGTGCAGATAGAAAGAATACTGGCCGTCCGGCACGTTTAGTCCTCTTTATTGTAAAGGGCAATCTCTCTGGCCAGCGCCAGCTGCGGATCGCCGATAACCTCGATACGGTCAGGAGCCAGAGGCCAGGCCTGACGGATAGCCTCTTCAATGAGGGATGCCCCTCCCCCGACCAGGAATACCCGGTTAACGCTCCTGAAGACCGTCAGCTCACTGGTGACACGCGCGCCCAGGGAAGTGATTGCCTCTGTAATTTTGTTCAGAACATCGTCAATTTTTCCGGCATCGTTGATCACTCGCTGCAGATACTGACGATCATTGCGGTTGCGGATGACCGTGTCAGCAATAAGCGCGCTGGTTTCGCTGTCTGCAGCCCGCAGCGCGCCTGCAGCTGCGCGGGTGACCTGTGACACGCCGACAGACGGATTGCCGTGTACCGCACTGATATCATCAAACTGTCCGACAATCACGCCGGCATCGAGCGTGGTTCCGCCGAGATCGATAATCAGGGTGGTCTCAGCGGGTCCGGGCTTCAGCTCCGCGAGACGGGAGAACGCCGCCGGCAGTGATTCAGGCATCACCTTCACGTCCGTTACGGTAAATGCCCTGCCCTTATTCAGAACCAGCTCACGCATCAGGTTTTCTCGTTTGCGTCGGATGTTCTCCTCGTTCCGCTGGCAGTCCCCGTCATAATACTCGCTCAGGGGCAGCGTCACGGTCAGGCTCACCGGCTGCGGCTCAAGTCCGCTGTTCAGCAGGGCATGATGCACGGCCAGCAGGTTGAGATCACCGTACTGGTATTCCACGTTTGTTGTCGGGATGGCATCCCGGCTGACGCTGTCCCAGGTGTATTTCAGCGTGCCCACCTGATAGTTGAACGTTGCGGCACTGAATTCCGCCACTTTCCAGCCATGCCGGAAGGAGTTAGCTGAAACCCGGGTCTGCAGCTCGTTTCCTTCAAACCATGCCAGCTTAACATTAGTTGAACCATCATCGCAGTAAATATTCATCATTATGCTCCGTCAATTAAACTCAATTTGATACATATTATAAGAGCAAAATGGCAAAATAAAAGCCATGCTTCTCATTATGAGTAATTTAAATGTCCCATAATGATATTAAATAGCATTTTGAGTAACTTAGGTTACTCACCCTGTTCATGAAGCAGGTGATCTGGATTATCCTCACGCTGTTAAATATACTGTATGCATATCCAGTATATTTAGACGTCAGGAGGAAAGATGAAACTGCAGCTTTTCAGCACCGGGAAAGCACTCCCGCCACAGGCCCATCCGTTGTTTGCAGACCTGGCCAGCTGCGGTTTTCCGAGCCCTGCCGCTGACTATGTCGAGTCCGACCTGGATCTCCATGATTACTGCATACGGCACCCGAGCGCGACTTACTATCTCCGTGCCAGCGGTGACAGTATGTCCGACGGCAGCCTTTACAATGGCGATCTGCTGGTTGTGGACAGTGCAGAGAAGCCCCGGCACGGCGATATTGTTGTGGCCAGTGTGCAGGGGGAGTTTACGGTTAAACGGCTTCTGCTGACGCCACGACTGACGCTGCAGCCAATGAACGCCGCCTGGCCGCCGATTTATCCCGACCCGGACGATCTGGATATCTTTGGCGTCGTCACGCACATCATCCACCGCCCGAGGGAGATGTACTGATGTTTGCCCTGGCCGATGTGAACAGCTTTTATGCCAGCTGCGAACGTGTTTTCCGCCCGGATTTGAAAGGAAAGCCGGTTGTGGTGCTCAGTAATAACGATGGCTGCGTTATCGCAAGAAGTGCCGAGGCAAAGCCCTGGATCAAAATGGGCACGCCGTGGTTTCAGATGAAAAACGAAACGTATCCGGAAAAAATATACGCGTTCTCAAGCAACTATGAACTTTATGCCTCGATGTCAGCGCGCGTGATGAGCTGCCTGGAGGAGCTGGCCCCAAGGGTGGAACAGTATTCGATTGACGAGATGTTCCTCGACCTGACCGGCGTTGAGCACTGCATGGACCTGGAGGACTTCGGCCGGCAGCTGCGCCAGCACGTGTATGACTGTACCCGTCTGACCATCGGCGTGGGTGCCGGGCCGACGAAAACCCTGGCAAAATCAGCCCAGTGGGCCTCAAAGGAGTGGAAACAGTTTCGTGGTGTGCTCGCCCTGACCAGGGGGAATCCTCAGCGAACGCGGAAACTGCTTTCACTGCAGCCGGTCGAAGAGATCTGGGGCGTGGGAAACCGTATTGCACGCAAACTTAATGTACTGGGTATCAGGACCGCGCTCGATCTGGCCCTGACGAACCCGGCCTTTATACGCAAAAATTTCTCCGTCGTTCTCGAGCGAACAGTACGCGAACTGAACGGGGAAAGCTGCATGTCGCTTGAGGAAGCACCACCGACGAAACAGCAGATCGTCTGCAGCCGCAGCTTTGGAGAGAAAATCACGGAGTACGATTCGCTCCGCCAGGCTGTCTGTCAGTACGCAGAGCGGGCCTCTGAAAAGCTGCGGAAAGAGCGCCAGTACTGCCGGCATATTTCCGTTTTCATCAAAACGTCTCCGTTCGCCGTTAAAGAGCCTTACTACGGCAACGTGGCCACGGAGAAACTGCTTACACCCACTCAGGACACCCGGGACATTATTGCGGCCGCCACAACGGCTCTGGAGCGTATCTGGAAGGATGGGCACCTGTATGCCAAAGCCGGTGTGATGCTGAATGACTTCACCGGCTCCGGCGTTTCGCAGCTGCAGCTGTTCGACGAACGTCCGCCACGTCCTCACAGCTCTGAGCTGATGAAGGTTCTCGATGGCATTAATCATTCCGGTCTGGGACAGATCTGGTTTGCCGGGCGAGGGATAGCGCCATCATGGCAAATGAAACGCGATATGCTCTCCCCTGCGTACACCACCCGCTGGAAAGATATTCCCGTTGCGAGGATCAGATAAATTCTGCTTTTCTGAGAGAGCCAGTAGTGCTCGCCGCAGCCGAACGACAGGGCGAAGCCCGCGAGTGAGCGAGGAAGCACCAGGGAACAAAACGAACATAATCTTCTTACGCACCTAATACAGGAATCACAGTAACAATCTCAAAATCTGTATTGTGATAGAAACAGCTGAATAGAGTGGGACCATGGTCCCAGTTAAATCCGGCGTGTGGAATCGATATTCCAGGCGGGGTTGAAGGATGAGTTCTGACACGCAAGTAGGAGGTGGGACCGTGGTCCCAGTTAAATCCGGCGTGTGGAATCGATATTCCAAGCGGGCTTGACGGGTGAGTTCTGACACGCAAGTAGGAAGTGGGACCGTGGTCCCAGTTAATCTGGTGTATGAAATCAGTATTCCGGGATGGGTTACCGTCTGAGTTCTGATATGCAGGTTGAGGGGTGAACTGCGGAACTAGTTAAGGAAAACTAGAAAAAACTGGATCTTTAGATTGTGGTAACAATCAGGTTGGGAGAAGTAAACAGATCTTTTTAACAACACTGGGCTATAGTGCAGAAAATAACTGCTTCGGATGTATATATTCCGAAGCAGCATGTAACGCATTAAGGATATTGGAAATTAATGAAGACTCTCGCGTGTATCATTAAACAGGCTAAACTTTTTGTAAGTCGCGCAGTATGCTTTCTATCTTCTCGATACACTCGGCAGGCAAACGAGATTTATCGAGATTAAAAATCACCTTATCGCCTTTGTATAGGGCTGTCGCACCAGGTACAAATTGATGACGGGTATTAAGGTTTACTTTTTTACCTGATGGCTCTTTCAGAACATCCGTCAGTAAACCAATAACTTCCTCGGATTCAAAGATAACTCCCGCTTTCTTTTGCTCATGAAGCTGTTGTGTCCGTTGCAACAATAAAGCTTCTTTTCCCGAAAATGCTTTGTACAGCGTCTCCCCAGAGCGGGCGGAAAGTTCACCAGGATGAGTAAACAGGGCAACCACTGATTTTGGCAAATGGGCCGTGTTGATGCAACGCGTGATGATTTTACGGGAAATATTCTCAGCTTCAGCCAGAGCAGAGATATTGCCGTTAAAATCATTTTCCAACCGCTGTGCATAACGGTTGCCCCGTTCATAAGCGCTGACAGGACGATAATCATTACCCAGCCGTGATAAAGCCATCATCTGTTCGTCATCGAGATCCCCGACGAGAACACGATAATCTGATGATGTCAGTATGGCGGCTTTACGACGGCGACTACCATCAGCAATTTCAATGACACCTTCTACCCTTCGTCCGAACGCAGGCGTCTGTTGACCACTCAGCATAAAAGATGGAATCAGATCATCAAGCGCGTCTTCGGTCAGTAGTTCCTGGTCACGTTCATTACCTGACCAGACTCTTGATGCCGTCTCAACACTCTCGCCCGGGATCGCTTCCAGAATAAATTTCACTTCCCGGCCACAAACCGGAAGCAGAATGGTATTCCCGCGGGCCATGGCTCCAACCCGTGCAATTAATGAATCAACCATCGGTGCAGCGGGTGCCGCTGAAGGTTCAGTTTCGGGGCGGATATCTTTTACGGTATGTTTTGGAATGACTGGTGCACGTTTCATTATCTGATCTCCCAGCGAGGTTTAATCAGGCGATCAAAAATTTCATTACAGACAGGCTCCCAGATAGACAGCGCATTTCGCCAGGCTCCTGTAGATGAGCGCTGATCGATAGCCTGCTCAAACACCGTTCTCATACGGATCTGACCTTTACCGACTTCGTCGGTCTCGCGAACAACGTTTTTCAGCACCATGCTTCCCCAGGCATCGCGGATCTGTTCTTCCATCCAGGGTGACTGTGAGCCATTGTTATTGCTGTACTTGGTCAGAAGAATTCTAACGTCAGGTTCAAAACCCTGCAGGTCCACGTTTTTTAACAGGTCGCGCAGCATGTCAAAAAACTGAAGGGCAGAGGTGTAATCAAATAACTCTGCTGGCGTTGGCACGATGAGTACATCTGCAGCACAGACGACATTGATGGTACCAATACCGAGGTTCGGTGCACTGTCGATAACAATGACATCATAATCATGGGCCACTGTTTCGATGGCCAGGCGAAGCATCATATGAGGTTCTGTCGGCAGTTTCCCGTTGTCAAACCTTCCCATTAGTTCTGTCTCAATGCGGTGCAGAGCCAGGCATGAAGGTATGATGTCGAGACCCGGCCAGCAGGTGGCTTTGACGGCATAGGCTGCATCATCGCGCTCACCAAGATAAAAAGGCAGCAGTGTGTCTTCGGCATGGATATGCAAATCAGGGACCCAGCCGTGGTACATGGAGGCTGTGCCTTGAGGATCGTTCCCTTCGACAAGCAGTACTCGCAGCCCTTTCAGCGCCAGGTCCTGTGCCAAATGTACAGATACAGATGTCTTATAGACACCCCCTTTATGTGCTGCCACCGCGATGACGGGCGGAACGCTGTCATCAGGACGGCGCAGACGGGTGCCAAATACATCCCGCATATGGTTGATTTGTTCAATGGTGTAGCCCACCCGCTGCTCTACACGTCCACGCATTTCCATATCAGGATGGGGAAGGCGTCCTGCTTTTTCTGCATCACGGATTGCCTGAGAAGAAACGCCAATCAGATCGGCGGCCTCACCCACACGCCAGCGACGGGTAATTTTCCTGGCTTCCGGGCTATCATCGTTAAACTGTGCAATCGCGATAGCTTTCGTCATTTCATGACCGGCCGTAATGCACTGGTCAAGCGTTTCCATCAGTCCCATTCTTTGTTCCTTATTATTATCTTTGCATTAATCTATTAAATCTTGGTAAAAGGCGCAAAGCAACATTAAAGTTGCAAACCGTCTTAAATATTGCAAAGCCGATCAAAATATAGTCTTGTTCAGTTCAGCATCCGCCTGAAAGGCTGCCGCATGCTTCAGTCAATATCATCCGCTCGCCGCAGAAAGTATGCGCGCGTAGGCGCATGCGTCGAGGAAGCGGAATTACTCCGTACTAACAAGGTGTGGCTGACGCTCTGAAGCTAACGAAGCTCCACTGGAAGGAACTGAATGGTAAGGAATTGACTATAGTATGCAGATTATTGACTGCGGTATGAAGCTGAATAGGAATAGGGAAGAGTAATGACATGCATTTTTCTGCATATCACAGTCAAGACTATTGCCTTTCCTGGTGTTGTATTACTGGGTTGTTGTACCAAGATTCACATTGTGTCATGTCAGTGGTCCATATGTATTGGATGCTGGCTGTTATTCCATATTTCGATCCAGTAATTGATCCTTAAGGAGATCATGTTGAGATCAAAAAGAGATCCCCGGATCGTTTAGCGCCCCGCTACGCCTGAGCCTGGAGACTATCTTCATTAACTGTGGTGTGTGGTATGTTGACTGTTGTGTGCGAGATCAACTATTGCGGTATGCAATTGTATTAACTGGGGTATGTATTTCCGTTGACTGTGATATGCGTATATACTTTCGTTTGTGGATAACCGCGGGTTAATAAAATGGCTATGGAAAATAATGAGTTACCCCTGAATCTTCAGGAGGTCAATAAGACAACGGGTGAAGTTGTTAAGCTGGATGTCAACAGCGCCAGTACTGTTCAGCCTGTTGCGCTCATGAGGCTTGGTCTGTTCGTTCCTACCCTCAAATCGACCTCTAGGAGTAAGACGAACCGCAAAAACGTCACGGATGCGACTGAGGAGCTCGTACAGCTGTCCATTGCCCGGAGTGAAGGGTATACCGATGTCAGGATCACCGGATCGCGCCTCGATATGGATACGGACTTCAAAGTCTGGCTTGGAATCATCCGTTCAATGTATGATTTTGGCGTTAAGGATGACACGCTCAAGCTGTCTTTTGTTGAGTTTGTTAAAATGTGTGGCTTTGACTCCCGGCGCTCTAACAAGAAAATGCGTGACAGGATAAGCAACTCCCTGTTCAAGCTGGCATCCGTAACCCTCAAGTTTCAGAGTGAAACGAAAGGGTGGACTACGCACCTGGTTCAGTCTGCCTATTACGACATCACTGCCGATGTCGTGGAGATCAGGGCAGAGCCCAAGCTCTTTGAGCTTTATCAGATGGACAGGCGGGTCCTGTTGCGTCTGAAAGCCATTGATGCCCTGCAGCGCAAGGAGTCCGCACAGGCACTCTATACCTACATTGAAAGTCTGCCACAGAATCCGGCCCCCATCTCCATGAAGCGTATGCGAGACAGACTCAACCTGACGTCTAACCTCTACACGCAGAACCACACGGTGCGCAAAGCCATGGCGCAGCTGAAGGATATCGGCTATCTGGATTACACCGAATTCAAACGCGGCCGGGCCACCTACTTCAGCGTGCATTACCGTAATCCGAAACTCATCAGTAGCAAGGTCGTTGTTCCCCGTGAGCCGGAAGAGGAAGTACCTGAGCAGAACTATGACGAAGTTATTAAAGCCCTGAAGGCTGCAGGTATTGATCCTCAGAAACTAGCAAAAGCGCTCGCCAGCGTGAAACCGGGAAATGACTGAGGAATGCCGTTTTAGAGTTTGTTGACTGTGGTATGCAGAGCGCATACCACAGTCAATTTATACTGATTCATCATTCCGTTTAGGTTTTGCTTGCCTTGACTGCGATATGCGGATAGGCCTACCGGAGTATTGATATTGACTGCGGTGTGTGGAAGAGCGGGCAGTCTGCTCAACATCTTCACTGCGATATGTTTACTTTCATCACTTAGTCAATATTGTTCGTCAGGGCGGATGCCCTTAGCCCAGTACTTTCACAAAGGGTCTTAACCCACCGAGATCAAAGGATTCCGGGGGCAGCGTCCGGGATTCACTGATCCGCACTCCCGTGTTCCAGAAAGTAGAGAACAGCATTTAATGGTGAAGATCCGGCATATAGAAGAGTAGGGCTCTCACTTCGGGGACGAGTAGGTACGCCAGGGTGGCGCCGGTTAAAGTGGCCATCCTTCTGAGTGCGGCCGCGGTCGCAAAGTCGACCCCATGGGCTTTCGGCAACAGTGAAATGCGTTATGAAGAAAAGGGGGCAATGCAGGGATGAACAGGATCGGAACGAAAAGGTAAGTAATGAAGAAGACGTAAAGTGCGTTACGTGAATTCCGGCCTGGTACAGCCTGGACCCCTGTCAGTTTTCACGTAACGCAAGATTAATTTATTATCGAATAAGTGGATGTCATTACAACTGTCTGTAAATTTTGACAAATTTAGTTATCTTTTTTTCAGCATGGCAACAGCATCAGCCTCTGCCATTGAAAATTGCACACGATGCCTTGCAGCAACATCGAGCGCAAATACCTTTGTATAGACTTCCGTCGAGCTGATCGACTTGTGCCCCATCAGGCTCTGCAGCACCTTCAGCGGAATTCCGGCATACAGCATGTGCATGGCGTAGGAGTGGCGGAACGTGTGTGGCGTCACCGGCACGGAGAACGTCACCCCGTCGGCGGCTGCCGCTTCAACAGCTTCGCCCAGCCAGGTGCGAACGGTACGGTCGGTGATCTCCCAGATGCGCACCTTTTCCGTTCTGCCGGTGCGCTTATTCCGGCGTTCCAGCGGTATTTTCAGGGTGGCCACCATCATTTCCAGCTGGCGGGCATACTGCGGATCGGAAAGCGGAACGTTACGATGAGGCTGGCTGCCGGCCGGAGCACGGCCGGCCGTTCGGGCCGCTTTCTCCACCCGCTGTTTGAGGGTTGCCAGTTGCACGAACGGGTAGGGCGGGGCCAGGGAAAAATCACTCCGGGTCAGGGCCAGTGCTTCGTTAATACGGGCGCCGGTGTTCCACAGGGTGGTCAGCAGCATCTTACGGTGAAGATCGGGCACGTAGTGGAGCAGGGCGCTCACTTCCGGCGCCAGCAGGTATTTCGGCAGTTCGTCCTGAACGAGCGCCATCTGGCGCAGTGCCAGCGCGGCCGGGTAATCGATGGCCACCGGCAGCTGAGCAGAGGAAAAAGCCCCGCTATGGCCTGGCAGTGCTGGCATCATGTTATGTCACCATTGTCATTAGAGTGTGCAGTGCATCACCGGTGCATCCGGGGATGCCGGACCCGGCAGGATCAGATACTCGGTAGCAGATTTGACACGGTAATTGGTGTAATCTTCAAACGAAACCGGGCTTGCTTTCATCCCCGCGAGAAAAGTTTCTTCAAGACCGCGGGCACGCGGAAGCGATAGTTCTATCGTCTCAGGATCGATGGCCATTTTCTGGCGGGTGGCTTCCAGCTCAGTGGTCAGCCGGTATTTTTCCGTACGAAAAGGAATACTCTCTTCAGCGTTTCGCTGTGTATAGGTCACGTCAAACATCATGCGATCACCGTCGTTCTGCAGTACCACGCCCCTGAGGAGACTTTCTATACGAACGGGGGATTCACCTTTCTGCGGAATCTCCGAGGTCCGGCTGCAGATAATCACCATCCCGGGTTTCTGACTGGCATTAACCATCCGCATTTCACTGAGCGTTGCCG
This sequence comes from Enterobacter cloacae complex sp. ECL352, assembly GCF_020149545.1. NCBI lineage: Bacteria > Pseudomonadati > Pseudomonadota > Gammaproteobacteria > Enterobacterales > Enterobacteriaceae > Enterobacter > Enterobacter cloacae complex sp. ECL352. Next base: position 79,889 of record NZ_CP083710.1, on the reverse strand, counting down.
CCCCTGCATCCCGTGCAGTCACACCCAGCAGGATCGTCAGCCCCATTATAAAACCGGTCAGTTTACACATCGTTCCTGTATCCTTTACGTTAATGTCTGGATCATCTTCAAGGAGAAATCCCGCCGGACTACACTATCGAGTGACATGTGGCCGCCAGAGGGTGTCCAGCCGACCACTCATTAAATGCTGCTGTCGGCTATCAGTAGCGACCAAGAGTCATTAACTGGAAGCATTTTTCCTCGGAGAGCTCTCCTTCTTTCTTTGGGAGAGGGCCAAGGAAAGGAGTTATCACATCGACTTCTGTGGACAGATACCATGTGTCATCAGCATCATCCCACCAGGCAACTGTGCGATCGTCCCAAGTGTGTATCTCACGGTAGCAGCCGTATCCGTATATGTGCTCAAACTCCGATTCTTCCATCCAGACTCTGTCATGCCCAAGGATTATGAGAGCCTCAAATAAAACACTCAGTGTAATTTTCATATTCATAATCAACTTCCTTATTATTTAATATCTATTAGTTCTATTTATTTATCATCGCCAGCAGAACATTCCGTTGCCCGCCCGCAGTGATTAGCAGAATAACAGTCACCGCCCGCAATTACCGGATCTCACTCTTTTAGACTTCCGAAAAATTCATAATAGCAAAGTTTTCGGAAGCGATGATGAACAGATTAACAGGATTTACTCGTCAGGTCGGTCTGATGCGGAGAGGGTGAAAGTTATCTAACTACTTAAAGTGTAGCACATTTTTAATTTTCGTTTCACAAATCAGCGCAGAAAATCGCCGTGATCCGGAACTTGCTTTTTTCGGATCTCAGAAGTGGAGAAGAGGAATTATTGCAGCATGGACACAAAAAACGAGTAATTGTTGCGATGAGTGGACTATTGCACCATGAGCAAATATAAATGACTTTAAGCGTCCTGCGGTTAAATATATTGTTCATGCCGTCCGGCTGAACCCCGGGTCAGGGGATCAGCCGGGAAGGAGAACGTCACGGTTCTGTTTTCCGGGAGAGGGTCTTTCGTTATTTCTTCAGGTACATCACTTCGTCACATTTGCCGATCATCTCCGCCAGCGTCGTGTACTGGTCTGCGTTATTGATCAGTTCGCCAAAGGAATAATTGATGTTGTAGGGCTTGCCCGAGGTGTCATTGTAATGATCGAGACTGGCACTCAGCGCATGAAGATAAGAGCCGGTATTCCCGTTTCGCCGGATCAGGGCGGCAAACTCATCCCCGCCGAGGCGGCCTGCTATTTCGCCCGGTTCGAGGTGCTGATGTAAAAAGCCGGCAAAGATCTTCAGCACCTCGTCACCCTCAGCGTGTCCCCAGAGATCGTTAACCGGTTTGAACCTGTCCAGATCGAAATAGATGAGGCTGAACGACGCATCCTGCCGGTTCATTGCGCGGAAGAGTTTGTCGCCGGCGCGGTAAAACCCGCGCCGGTTGGGAATGCCCGTCAGGCTGTCCGTCATAGCCATGTTGATGGCCTCGAATTCGTCCTCCACGATACAGGCCAGGTCCCGGAGGGACGCAATGTCCTCATCCGTGAAGGCGCGGGGAACGGTGTGGATCAGGCACAGCGTGCCGGCCACCGTGCCGTCCGGCAGGCTCACCGGCTGGCCGGCGTAGAACCGGATGTGTGGCTCACCGGTAACCAGGGGATTATCGTGAAATCGCGCATCGGCAGCCGCATCGTGAATGATAAAAGGCCCTTCCTGCAGAATGGCGTGTCCGCAGAACGAAATATCACGTGGAGTTTCGCGCACGCCGACGCCCTGGCAGGCGAAGAGCCACTGGCGCTCGCGATCCAGCAGGCTTATCAGGGCCACCGGGACCTGAAAGGCTTTGCGGGCCAGCCGCGTCAGGCGTTCAAAACGCTCATCGTCACGGGTATCAAGAAGGCCGGTAATATACAGGGACTTCAGCCTCTGTTCTTCATTCTCCGGTATACCGGGTGCCTGCATGTAATCTCCTGGTATGTACAAAGTATATATGCAGATGAAAAGGTGTTTGGATCTGACTGAGTGTAATTATAGTTCACGACTTATCTGCCAGCGGCTGAACTTCAGGTACAGGAATTCACGTTTATCACTCGTACTAGACTCTCCGGAGGACCAGGGGAATGACCGGGTCTGTTACGGTGAGGGAATCTGTAAACCTCAGGATTTTTGCCGGGAAAGTACGTATAACTGCTATCTTGATTAGTAAATGTTAAAATTTGTAGGTATCCACCCGTTAAACAAAATGATTAATATTTAAAAATACTCGTTGAACACCCGTGCCGTAATAACGAAGTACATTAAAAATGTTATCCGGTCATGTGAAGCTGAGACCGTCTCTTCGTCATGTAAAATGCCGTACTTTCTTTGTCGTGAAGAATGACCGGGTTAAGTCCATAAGGTTGAGAGGAAGTCTGCTGATGTGATACGCTCAAGGCGGGATTTATCTCAGTGAGAACTCACGGCAACAAAAAGTTTTTGGACAACAAAACACAAAGTTGTTTTGGACTGTAGGAGTCCAAGAGACAATGACATTACATACAACGCCGTGTAATGGATTTTACATTATTACAAAGCCTGTGTTACAAGAGAGTTATGGACATGATTGAAAAAATATGTGAAGTAATTGATGGTGAATACGTCTGTGATTGACCTGCCCCCACGATTAGATACAACACTCAGTTAGTAACGTCGGAATCTTCATTCTCAGAATGACCCTTTCTCCAGCCCGCTGCAAATTCAGACGGTGTCTGATAATTCAGCGTGGAGTGCGGGCGGCATTCGTTATAATCCTGCCGCCAGTCATTAATAATTTTCCTGGCATGAACGATATCGCTGAACCAGTGCTCATTCAAACATTCATCGCGAAATCGTCCGTTAAAGCTCTCAATAAATCCGTTCTGCGTTGGCTTGCCCGGCTGGATTAAGCGCAACTCAACACCATGCTCAAAGGCCCATTGATCCAGTGCACGGCAAGTGAACTCCGGCCCCTGGTCAGTTCTTATCGTCGCCGGATAGCCTCGAAACAGTGCAATGCTGTCCAGAATACGCGTGACCTGAACGCCTGAAATCCCAAAGGCAACAGTGACCGTCAGGCATTCCTTTGTGAAATCATCGACGCAGGTAAGACACTTGATCCTGCGACCGGTGGAAAGTGCGTCCATGACGAAATCCATCGACCAGGTCAGATTGGGCGCCGCCGGACGGAGCAGCGGCAGACGTTCTGTTGCCAGCCCTTTACGACGTCTTCTGCGTTTTACGCCCAGGCCACTGAGGTGATAAAGCCGGTACACGCGCTTATGATTAACATGAAGCCCTTCACGGCGCAGCAACTGCCAAATACGACGGTAGCCAAAACGCCTGCGCTCCAGTGCCAGCTCAGTGATGCGCCCTGATAAATGCGCATCAGCAGCCGGACGGTGAGCCTCATAGCGGCAGGTCGACAGGGATAAACCTGTAAGCCTGCAGGCACGACGTTGCGACAGACCGGTCGCATCACACATCAACATCACGGCTTCCCGCTTCTGGTCTGTCGTCAGTACTTTCGCCCAAGAGCCACCTGAAGCGCCTCTTTATCCAGCATGGCTTCGGCAAGCAGCTTCTTGAGTCTGGCGTTCTCTTCCTCAAGCGACTTCAGGCGCTTAACTTCAGGCACCTCCATACCGCCATACTTCTTACGCCAGGTGTAAAACGTGGCATCGGAAATGGCATGCTTGCGGCAGAGTTCACGGGCGGGTACCCCAGCTTCGGCTTCGCGGAGAATACTGATGATCTGTTCGTCGGAAAAACGCTTCTTCATGGGGATGTCCTCATGTGGCTTATGAAGACATTACTAACATCGGGGTGTACTAATCAACGGGGAGCAGGTCATGATATAGATATTAGCGTTGAAGAATGGAAGATTTTATTAAGGGATAAAAAAGTTTTTGATGACAAAAGTATTGCAGCGTTAAAAAAATGGTTCATTGAGCCAGACCATTCCTGTACATGTTTCGATATCGGCAAGAAGTACGACCTGCACAGTATGAGTGCTAATGGTGTAATCAATGGGTTGGGTGGAAGAGTTCAGAAGCAGCTTGGCCGATTCGAGGTTAAAGGAGTCGGAAAGATTGCTTCCGGGACAAAATTCATTACAGTCATGAAAAGTAGAGAAATTAAAGGAAACCCAAAGCGAAATTTATGGACTATCCGTGAAGAACTTGTTCAGGCAATAAAAGAACTAGATTTTTTTAGTACGAACGAAAGCTCAAGCATTGATTTTTACTCAGATAATGATTTGATCACTGCTCTAGAAGAAAGTAATCACTTTGACGTTACTCAGACATTTGAGTATAGCGAAAAAGCGAAACCTAAGAAAGCTGCAATAGAAGTCAAAAATGGACTCTCATACCCAAGAAGTAAATCTGTTTCAAAAAATGCGCTTAACAAAGCTGATTATAAATGTGAAATTAATTGCGACCATCCAACGTTCAGAAGGCGAAACTCTCCCCTAAATTACACAGAACCTCATCACATTGTCCCGATGTCAAAGCAAGACTATTTTGAGAATTCACTGGATGTGGAAGAGAATATCATATCACTATGTTGCAACTGCCATAAACAAATTCATCTTGGCAAGGGGTTTGAAGATATGTTGAGGAGAATATATGCCGAGCGGAAAGATGTATTAAAAAAAGCGGGAATCGAGATATTATTAGAGGATTTGATTCTTTTTTACAAGATGGAAGGTAATTAATCTTCGAGAAGATGCATGCTTATTTTTATTTTTAGCAATGAATGTGAAATACTGCCTGACTATCAATCCTGTCATGTGGTTCAGATTTATGGGGGAGGATTTTAATATTTTACCAGCATGGCATGTCGATCAATCGGTTAAGTATAGCGCCAGGTAACCAGACGGATTTTCCCTCTCAGGCGGGAGTCGTTATCCATCGTCCAGTACCTGATCAAAAGTAGGAATAATTACAAAAAAATTAAATTGTATGACTATTATTTCCGTTCAGAAAAGAAAGTTACATTAAAAACCCGAAATTATTCGGGTTTTTAATTAGTTAAGTACTATATGTTTTCGTGTCCGAGGGTACCCTAAGAGGGTGCGCAAGACAACACTCCAGTGTTCATTATTTATGACTGTCAAGCCATTTATTCATCTGCTCAATTTCACCTTTTTGAGCTTTAATGATGTCCTGCGCGAGCTTTCTCATTTCCGGATCTTTTCCGTATTTGAGCTCGGTCTCAGCCATTGCGATTGCCCCTTCATGGTGTGCGATCATACCTTTTGCAAAGGCCTTATCGGGATTGGATTCATTAACGGCGGCCATCATTTTTTCATGCATATTTTTCATGCCAGCCATATATTCCTGTGATGATGCCGATGAGTGCATATCTGACATTTTCATTTCCGAATGTTCAGCAGAAATGGCTGGCAGGGATAACATTAATATTACAAAAAGGGTGTTTTTGATTTTCATATAATAATTCCTTTCAGACAGGTACCGGTTAAGTGTAGCTGAGTCAGACAAAAAAGCCCCCTGACGGGGGGCAAAAATGTAGCAACGTTGTTTCAGGAAAATCTATCAGGGAAAAGGTAACAGCACGGATACTACCGTCGCATTCAGCCTGCATTGATCATGCGGCGGTGCGCTTCGGCCATGGCCTGATGTGGGCCGGATTGCCCGTTATTCATGAATTCATGGGCAACCGCTGCTCTTTCATGCTCATTCATCGCCGCGTAAGACGTTGACGGGACGGTCGTGGATACCGTGTTATTTCCCATCATCTTCTGATGACTTTCCACCATTTTCTGGTGCGCATCCGCCGAGCCGTTCGTCATGGTTTCATGAGCAATAATGGCCTGTTCATGCTGGTCCATACCGGTCATACGAGGAGCAGTCCCCTGGATCCCGACAGGAGCCGCAGCAGACTGCATCTGGTGAGCAGGAGCCTGTGCATTGTTGACGCGATCATGGATATTCACGGTTTCAGTGGCCCAGGCCGATGAAATTAAACCAAAGCCCAGCAAGGATGCTAATACGATATTTTTCATGATAACTCTCCATTTCTGAATTAGTGATGTCCGGGGAAGTACAACCGGTGTTTTCAGTTCCATAACTGAAACAAGTTCGGCAGCGTTTATTTCTCCGGAAGAGGGCTGGATATTCATTTCCTGGCGTACTCTGACGCCGGGTATTGATGAAGCAATCCAGCCTTCCTGATAAGTTGCACTAATTATATCGAATGGCTTCTGTTTGCTGCATGACAGGCTAATGACATCTTTGTCATTTACATCTTTATTTTCAGCATTGGGTTTCCGGGATCATTTTCTCCAGTCTGGGCACGGATAAGATAAAACGCGTGGAGCGTACGTCTGATTCCACCTGCACTCTTCCGTGATGTGCTTCCACGATTGACTTCACAATCGCAAGGCCGATGCCGCTGCCTTCTCCTTTTCGTTGTCTGGATGGATCCACCCGATAAAAACGGTCAAACAGCCTTGATAAATGTTCTTCAGGGATCGGTTTCCCCGGATTTTCAATCACAAGGTCAAAAAAGCTCTCCTGCTCTCTTATTGAGACGGTGATTGCCTGTCCCTCCGGGGTATAACGCAGGGCATTGGATAACAGATTATTGATCGCCCTTCTGAACATTTGTGGATCTCCCTCAACCAGGCAGGGCATCCCGTCAAATTTGAGCGTGATATTGCGTTCTTCGGCCCAGGCTTCGAAAAACTCGAAGACTTTCATGACTTCCGCTCTGAGGTCAAACATGACCCTGTCAGGTATCAGCTGATTATTGTCTGCCTGCGCCAGGAACAGCATGTCGCTGACCATTTTGGTCATCCGGTTATACTCTTCCAGGCTGGAGTAGAGGACATCCTCAAGTTCCTTCTGGGTTCGATCCTGACTCAGTGCGATTTCAGTCTGTGTCACCAGATTGGTGATGGGCGTTCTGATCTCGTGCGCGATATCGGCAGAGAAATTGGCCTGGCGGGTAAAGACATCCTCAATCTTTCCAATCATATGATTGAACGAGATAACCAGTTGCTCCAGCTCAATGGGAACCCGTGTCGGTTCCAGCCGCGCATCAAGATTCTCGGAGGTGATGCTTTTAATGGCATTGCTGACATTACGAAGGGGCAGATGCCCCTGACGGACAGCGATGCGAATGATCAGAACAATCAGCAGGCTTATCACAACAGCGATTGCAATCAGATTTTTTTTCAGCGCATCAAGGTAATGGAGATGGAAATTAATGGAGAGGCCAGTCAGCATGACATAGTTCTGCTGTTTGCCCTGAAATATCGCCTGGCCAGAGGAGGCGATAATCCGGTATGTTTCCATCTTCATTCCGGACCCGGTATCCATCGGTCCCGCAGGATCCTCCACCGTCCAGAGAAAGACATCCCGTGCGCGGCTGTGCTCGCTAAAATCTGCTGAATTCACTGCCGGGCGTAGTGCCGCCCCCTGAGCTGAGCTCAAGAGCACTTCACCCCTGGGATTGAGGAGCAAAAGGGCAACGTTGCGGTAGCTGGCAATTGATTCCTTTATTTTGCTTACTTTTTTTTCATCCGGATCTGCCGGGGACTGGAGTATACGGCTCAGTGTGGTGCTGATTTGTTGCAGATCGCTGACATCCTGCTCGGCAAAATGCTTTTCAACAGAATGCAGCATAAACCAGGTGAAGGCGATAAACGCCAGTATTGTGGACAGGCTGATAAAAAAGGTCAGCCGCAGAGCGAGTGAGAAAGGTCGTCTGGACGGTTTGCTATGCATCCGGGATCTCCAGCATGTAGCCCACGCCCCGCACTGTCTGGATCAGTTTTGTCCCGTAATCGTTGTCTATTTTAGCGCGGAGTCGCTTTACTGCGACATCAATCGCGTTAGTGTCGCTGTCAAAATTCATGTCCCAGACCTGAGAGGCAATCAGGGAGCGGGGAAGAACTTCTCCCTGATGGCGAATGAAGAATTCCAGCAAGCTGAACTCTTTACTGGTGAGCACAATGCGGTTCCCGGCGCGGCTGACTTTTCTGGATACGAGATCAACCGAGAGGTCAGCCACTTTAAGCTGGCTTTCCGTGATCATCGTGTTTCCCCGCCTGAGGAGGGTTCTTACCCGGGCGAGCAGTTCAGCAAACGCAAAGGGCTTCACCAGATAATCGTCCGCACCCAGCTCAAGTCCTTTGACCCTGTGTTCAATCGTGCCAAGGGCCGTCAGCAGTAATACCGGCATCCCCTTTCCGGCACTGCGCAGCATACGGATGATATCCCAGCCGTTTACATCAGGCAGCATGATATCCAGGATGACTAAATCATACTCGGCTGTCATGGCAAGATGATATCCGGTCAGACCATTATCAGCGTGATCCACGACGAACCCCGCCTCTGTCAGCCCCTTGCTGAGATATTCACCTGTTTTAATTTCGTCTTCAACGATTAATATTTTCATCATGCTCCCCGGCTGGCTGCTAATGTCATTTTATTGCGCCCACGATCGTTATCAACGGATTACAGCAAAAATGACAACATTGTCATTATCCTGTCACCCGGCAAACAGAGAGCGTTCGGTAAAGTATCCCTATCAATACTCTGGACTTCGTTTGAACCATTTACCAGGTCTGCCTGTACGAGAAGCGTTATGTTCAAATTAAAATTACTCAGCATCAGTACCATATTCATCCTGGCTGGTTGTGTTTCTCTGGCACCTGAATATCAGCGTCCGCCAGCTCCGGTTCCCCAGCAGTTTTCATTGTCTAAAAACAGTCTGACGCCTGCGGTAAACAGCTATCAGGATACGGGCTGGCGAAACTTTTTTGTCGATCCCCAGGTCAGCAGGCTGATCGGTGAAGCCCTGAATAATAACCGTGATTTGAGAATGGCTGCCCTGAAGGTTGAAGAGGCCCGGGCCCAGTTCAACGTCACGGATGCAGATCGTTATCCCCAACTGAATGCCTCATCCGGGATCACATACAACGGTGATCTGAAAGGTGACAAGCCGACCACACAGGAGTACGACGCGGGTCTGGAGCTCAGCTATGAGCTCGATTTTTTTGGCAAACTTAAGAACATGAGTGAGGCTGATCGCCAGAACTACTTTGCCAGCGAAGAAGCCCGTCGTGCCGTACACATCCTGCTGGTCTCCAACGTTTCACAGAGCTATTTCAGCCAGCAACTGGCGTACGAACAACTCCGTATTGCGCGGGAAACGCTGAAAAATTATGAACAGTCCTATGCTTTCGTTGAGCAACAGCTCGTGACCGGGAGTACGAACGTTCTGGCACTTGAACAGGCGAGAGGACAAATCGAAAGTACCCGCGCCGAAATAGCCAAACGAGAAGGCGATCTGGCTCAGGCAAACAATGCCCTGCAACTGGTGCTGGGAACGTACCGCGCACTTCCGTCAGAAAAAGGGATGAAAGGCGGGGAGATCGCACCAGTAAAATTGCCACCAAATCTATCTTCACAAATTTTGCTGCAGCGACCGGATATTATGGAAGCGGAATATCAGCTGAAAGCGGCTGATGCCAATATTGGCGCAGCGCGAGCGGCCTTTTTCCCCTCCATTACCCTGACCAGTGGTCTTTCCGCAAGCAGTACGGAGCTGTCAAGCCTGTTTACGTCAGGAAGTGGAATGTGGAATTTTATCCCTAAAATTGAAATTCCTATTTTTAATGCTGGCAGGAATAAAGCCAATCTGAAGCTGGCTGAAATTCGCCAGCAACAGTCGGTGGTTAATTACGAACAAAAAATTCAGTCAGCCTTTAAGGATGTTTCCGACACGCTTGCGCTGCGCGACAGCTTTAGCCAGCAACTTGAGTCACAGCAGCGTTATCTTGATTCACTTCAGATAACTCTCCAGCGTGCCAGAGGATTATATGCAAGTGGTGCTGTCAGTTACATCGAAGTGCTGGATGCAGAACGTTCCCTCTTCGCTACGCAGCAAACCATTCTCGATCTTACCTATTCCCGACAGGTTAACGAAATTAATCTGTTTACCGCGCTGGGTGGCGGTTGGGTAGAGTAAATTTATTTAATTAATCAGGAAATTAAAAATGCGTAATTCACTTAAAGCCGTTTTATTTGGTGCCTTCTCTGTCATGTTTTCTGCCGGTCTTCATGCTGAAACACATCAGCATGGCGATATGAATGCTGCCAGTGATGCTTCGGTACAGCAGGTTATCAAGGGCGCCGGTGTCGTTAAAGACATTGATATGAATAGTAAAAAGATTACCATTTCGCACGAAGCAATCCCTGCTGTGGGCTGGCCTGCAATGACCATGCGCTTCACTTTTGTTAATGCAGACGACGCTATCAATGCCCTGAAAACCGGCAACCATGTCGATTTCTCGTTTATTCAGCAGGGCAATATCTCCTTACTCAAAAGCATTAACGTTACGCAATCCTGATTATCAGTCCGGAGCGAATACATCCAGTGCGCCTGAACATTCATTAAGGGATTACTGTGAATGAATGATCGGGCGCATATGCCAGGTGTTTTGATTTTTCAGCGAGAAATTGTATGGCTTCTTTAAAGATAAAATATGCTGCAATAATTATCAGCAGCCTCATAGCAGGGGGGCTGATATCGGTTACTGCCTGGCAGTATGTAAACTCATCACAAAAAACAGTACAAACCGAACAAAAGGCACCGGAGCGAAAGGTACTTTTCTGGTATGACCCGATGAAACCGGATACCAAATTTGATAAACCCGGAAAATCTCCCTTTATGGATATGGACCTGGTGCCGAAATATGCTGATGAAAGTGGCGATAAAAGCAGTGGCGGGATCCGTATCGATCCAACCCAGGTTCAGAATCTGGGATTAAAAACGCAAAAAGTTACGCGAGGAATGCTGAATTATTCCCAGACAATCCCGGCTAATGTCAGTTACAACGAGTATCAGTTTGTCATTGTGCAGGCGCGTTCTGACGGTTTCGTCGAAAAAGTGTATCCCCTGACGATTGGCGATCATGTGAAGAAAGGCACTCCGCTTATCGATATCACCATTCCTGAATGGGTTGAGGCACAAAGTGAGTTCCTGCTGTTATCCGGTACAGGCGGTACGTCAACCCAGATAAAAGGGGTTCTGGAGCGACTTCGTCTGGCTGGTATGCCGGAAGAGGATATTCAAAGGCTGCGTTCAACCCGCACAATCCAGACCCGTTTTACCATTAAAGCACCTATTGATGGTGTCATTACTGCGTTTGACCTGCGCACCGGAATGAATATTTCGAAAGATAAAGTAGTGGCTCAGATTCAGGGGATGGACCCGGTCTGGATCAGCGCTGCAGTGCCAGAATCTATCGCCTATCTGCTGAAAGATACGTCGCAGTTTGAAATTTCGGTACCGGCTTATCCGGATAAAACATTCCATGTCGAAAAATGGAACATTCTTCCCAGCGTGGATCAGACAACCCGTACGCTTCAGGTCCGTCTCCAGGTTTCTAATAAGGATGAGTTTCTCAAGCCGGGCATGAATGCCTATCTGAAACTGAATACCAAGAGCCAGGAGATGCTGCTGATACCAAGCCAGGCCGTTATCGATACCGGCAAAGAACAGCGCGTGATTACTGTTGATGATGAAGGCAAGTTTGTGCCGAAACAGATCCACGTTCTGCATGAATCACAGCAACAGTCCGGCATTGGCTCCGGCCTGAATGAAGGCGATACCGTGGTGGTCAGTGGCCTGTTCCTCATTGACTCCGAAGCCAATATTACGGGCGCGCTGGAACGTATGCGCCACCCTGAAAAAACAGAAAACAGTATGCCAGCAATGTCTGAGCAGCCTGTAAATATGCATTCAGGGCACTGAGGAGACGACGATGATTGAATGGATTATCCGGCGCTCTGTCGCCAACCGTTTCCTGGTCATGATGGGCGCACTGTTTCTCAGCATCTGGGGCACATGGACGATAATTAACACGCCGGTCGATGCGCTGCCTGACCTGTCAGATGTGCAGGTCATTATTAAAACCAGCTATCCCGGACAGGCCCCGCAGATTGTAGAAAACCAGGTCACCTATCCGCTTACCACCACCATGCTGTCCGTACCTGGCGCAAAAACCGTGCGTGGCTTTTCACAGTTCGGTGATTCGTATGTGTATGTCATTTTTGAAGACGGCACCGATCTGTACTGGGCCCGTTCGCGCGTGCTGGAATACCTGAATCAGGTTCAGGGCAAACTGCCTGCGGGTGTGAGCTCTGAAATCGGCCCGGACGCCACGGGAGTGGGCTGGATATTTGAATATGCCCTTGTCGATCGCAACGGAAAACACGACCTTTCAGAACTGCGCTCTCTGCAGGACTGGTTCCTGAAATTTGAGCTGAAAACCATCCCGAACGTGGCTGAGGTCGCTTCGGTTGGCGGCGTGGTGAAACAGTACCAGATTCAGGTCAATCCGGTAAAACTGTCCCAGTACGGTATCAGCCTGCCCGAAGTGAAACAGGCACTTGAATCGTCTAACCAGGAGGCCGGTGGCTCATCCGTTGAAATGGCCGAAGCGGAGTATATGGTCCGTGCCAGCGGTTATCTTCAGAGCATTGATGATTTTAATAACATCGTCCTGAAAACAGGTGAGAACGGCGTGCCGGTTTATCTGCGGGATGTTGCCCGCGTGCAGACCGGGCCCGAAATGAGGCGTGGTATTGCCGAGCTGAACGGCCAGGGAGAAGTCGCTGGCGGCGTGGTGATCCTGCGGTCGGGTAAAAATGCGCGCGACGTTATCACGGCAGTGAGGGATAAACTGGAGACGCTGAAGGCCAGCCTGCCGGAAGGCGTTGAAATCGTGACCACCTACGATCGCAGCCAGTTAATCGACCGGGCGATTGATAACCTCAGTTCCAAACTTCTGGAAGAGTTTATCGTGGTGGCCATCGTCTGTGCTCTGTTCCTGTGGCACGTACGTTCTGCCCTGGTGGCGATTATCTCTCTGCCGCTTGGCCTGTGTATCGCCTTTATCGTCATGCACTTCCAGGGACTGAACGCCAATATCATGTCGCTGGGAGGGATAGCGATTGCCGTCGGTGCGATGGTGGATGCCGCCATTGTGATGATTGAAAATGCGCACAAACGGCTTGAGGAGTGGGATCATCAGCATCCGGGTGAGCAGATTGACAACGCCACCCGCTGGAAGGTGATTACCGACGCCTCCGTGGAAGTGGGACCCGCGTTGTTCATTAGCCTGCTGATCATCACCCTGTCCTTTATTCCTATCTTTACCCTGGAAGGGCAGGAAGGTCGTCTGTTTGGCCCGCTGGCATTCACGAAAACGTACTCCATGGCGGGAGCGGCCGCACTGGCCATCATCGTCATTCCTATTCTGATGGGATTCTGGATCCGGGGGAAAATTCCTGCCGAGACAAGTAACCCCCTGAACCGGGTGCTGATCAAAGCGTATCATCCTTTGCTGCTGCGGGTCCTCCACTGGCCAAAAACAACCCTGCTGGTTGCGGCCTTGTCCATTTTCACGGTTATCTGGCCACTGAGTCAGGTGGGCGGTGAATTTCTGCCGAAGATTAACGAGGGCGATCTGCTGTATATGCCGTCGACCTTGCCTGGCGTCTCTCCGGCAGAAGCTGCAGCGCTCCTGCAGACAACAGACAAGTTAATCAAAAGCGTTCCTGAAGTGGCTTCTGTATTTGGCAAGACCGGTAAAGCAGAGACCGCAACGGATTCCGCGCCGCTCGAAATGGTGGAAACCACGATCCAGCTCAAACCTGAGGATCAGTGGCGTCCCGGCATGACAATTGACAAGATTATTGATGAACTCGACAGGACAGTCCGTTTACCGGGTCTGGCAAACCTCTGGGTGCCGCCTATCCGTAACCGTATTGATATGCTCTCAACCGGGATCAAAAGCCCGATAGGTATCAAAGTGTCCGGGACTGTTCTGTCCGATATCGACGCGACGGCGCAGAGTATCGAGGCGGTAGCCAAAACCGTGCCTGGCGTGGTGTCTGTCCTGGCTGAGCGACTTGAGGGCGGGCGCTACATCGATATCGATATCAACCGGGAGAAAGCCTCCCGCTACGGGATGACGGTAGGTGATGTCCAGCTGTTCGTCTCTTCAGCAATCGGAGGTGCTATGGTGGGTGAGACGGTTGAAGGGGTGGCCCGGTACCCTATTAACATTCGCTACCCGCAGGATTACCGGAACAGTCCGCAGGCGCTGAAACAGATGCCGATCCTGACCCCGATGAAGCAGCAGATCACGCTGGGCGATGTCGCGGATATTAACGTCGTTTCTGGACCAACCATGCTGAAAACCGAAAATGCCCGGCCAGCCAGCTGGATTTATGTTGATGCCCGCGGCAGGGACATGGTGTCGGTGGTTAACGACATTAAGACGGCCATCAGCGAGAAAGTGAAACTGAGACCGGGAACCAGTGTGGCATTCTCCGGACAGTTTGAACTGCTTGAGCATGCCAACAAGAAACTGAAGCTGATGGTGCCGATGACGGTGATGATCATTTTCATCCTGTTGTATCTGGCATTCCGCCGGGTTGACGAAGCCCTGCTGATCCTGATGAGCCTGCCGTTCGCCCTGGTTGGCGGAATATGGTTCCTGTACTGGCAGGGCTTCCATATGTCAGTGGCGACCGGAACCGGGTTTATCGCCCTGGCCGGGGTGGCAGCAGAGTTTGGCGTGGTCATGCTGATGTATCTGCGTCATGCCATTGAAGCGCACCCGGAATTGTCCCGTAAAGAGACGTTCACACCGGAAGGTCTTGATGAAGCCCTCTATCATGGTGCCGTACTGCGTGTCCGGCCGAAAGCCATGACCGTGGCGGTGATCATTGCGGGTCTGCTGCCAATACTCTGGGGAACCGGCGCAGGTTCAGAAGTCATGAGCCGTATTGCGGCACCCATGATTGGTGGGATGATCACGGCTCCGCTGCTGTCCCTGTTCATTATTCCTGCCGCCTACAAATTAATCTGGCTGCGCAGACATAAAAAAAGCGTGTCCTGAACCTGAAAGGGCACCCCCTGTGGGTGTCCTTCTTTACTGATTCACCCTGACGTCAGGGTTTATATCGATAATATACAGAGGTGAGTATGAAAAAAGTGGTTCTAATGGCGCTGGCTCTCGGCCTTTCACTACCCGCGATGGCGAGTGAAAAAGTGATTGATATGTACAAATCTGAAAACTGTGGCTGTTGTTCCCTGTGGGGCAAAGCGATGGAAAAAGACGGGTTCGAAGTACGAACTCACGTCATGAATGATCAGGCGCTGTCAGCCCTGAAAGAAAAGCATGCTGTTCCTGCAGGACTACGAATTTGTCATACCGCGGTTGCCGGTAATTTGATCATTGAAGGCCATGTGCCTGCGACAACGATACATAAGGCAATGCAGTCTGGTTCGGGTATATACGGTCTCGCCACCCCCGGTATGCCAGCAGGAAGTCCTGGAATGGAGATGGGAGCCCGAAAAGAGGCTTACGATGTTATCGCATTCTCACCGGATGGAAGTAAAAAAGTCTTCCAGCGAATCGAATAGTCAGCGGAACGGCTGATAACGGGACGCCGGTAGCAGGCACTCCTGTGCCGGCGATATTCGTGGTAATCGCATCCATGACATACCCTGAAGACAGAAGATGCTTCGGTATGCATAAGGAGAGTTACTGTGAAAAATGACAATGCAGTGCAACACAACAACCAGACTGCTTCTGAGCAGACATTATCCCCGGACGAGGGCCACGTATTGCATAAGGTGAGAGATCCCGTGTGCGGGATGGTCATCCTGCCTGACAAGGCGCACAGCAGCATTCGATACCAGGACCATCAGCTTTATTTCTGCTCCGCCAGCTGTGAGAGCAAATTTAAAGCCCATCCCGATCATTATTTTACCGAAGATGCCAGTGAACATTCCCATCACCATCACCATCACCACGATCATCACGAAGTCAGCCCTGATCAGATAAAACAGCCTCACAACCAGGCGGAAAAAGAGAATTCTGAAGGTGTGTGGACATGTCCGATGCACCCGGAGATACGCCGCAGTGGTCCCGGAAGCTGTCCTGTCTGTGGAATGGCACTGGAGCCGCTCGTAGCCACGGCATCCACGGGGCCAAGTGATGAACTTCACGACATGACAAGACGCTTCTGGCTGGGGTTGTTGCTGGCGTTTCCGGTTCTGGTACTCGAAATGGGATCTCATCTGTTTCCCGACTTGAGGAATACAGTACCGCCACAGTACAACACATGGCTGCAGTTGCTTCTGGCCTCCCCTGTCGTGTTGTGGTGTGGCTGGCCATTCTTCGCCCGGGCCGGAATGTCGTTACGTAACCGCTCCCTGAATATGTTTACCCTTGTTGCAATGGGGACCGGCGTAGCCTGGGTTTACAGCGTCATTGCAACCGTCTTCCCCTCCTGGTTTCCTGCATCGTTCAGAAACATGGATGGCCTGGTGGCCGTTTATTTTGAAGCCGCAGCAGTTATTACGGTGCTTGTTCTGCTGGGACAGGTTCTTGAGCTGCGGGCACGGGAACAAACCTCAGGCGCCATTACTGCGCTTCTGAACCTTGCCCCCAAAACCGCCAGACGGCTGGATCATGACGGTCATGAAACGGATATTAATGCGGAAGATGTCCTGCCTGGCGATAAGCTCCGCATCAGACCTGGAGAGAGTATTCCGGTCGACGGTATCGTGATCGAAGGCAAAACAACTGTGGATGAATCGATGGTGACCGGGGAGTCTATGCCGGTTACCAAAACGAAGGGTGACCCTGTCATTGGGGGGACGATTAATCAGACAGGTAGTCTTATCATCCGTGCAGAGAAAGTCGGTGATGAAACGATGGTAATGATACCAACGTGTTGATTTCGTATTTTCACTGACACCAGGATCATCCTGATGTTACAAGGATTGAATGACTACAGATTAAAATAGTCATCAACAGGTTGACAGCATTACCGAAACGATGCTCTCACGAATTGTTCAGATGGTCGCTGATGCACAGCGTTCGCGTGCCCCCATCCAGAGAATGGCAGACAGCGTTTCAGGCTGGTTTGTTCCTCTGGTGATACTTATCGCGGTTGTTGCTTTCTTGATCTGGTCTGTCTGGGGGCCCGAGCCCAGGATGGCGCACGGTCTCATTGCGGCTGTGTCGGTCCTGATTATTGCCTGTCCCTGCGCGCTGGGACTGGCCACGCCGATGTCGATAATGGTGGGGGTGGGCAAAGGCGCCCAGGCCGGGGTGTTAATCAAGAATGCCGAAGCCCTTGAGCGTCTTGAAAAAGTGGACACGCTGGTTGTCGACAAAACAGGCACGCTCACGGAAGGTTCGCCTACGGTGACAGGGATTATCAGTCTCAGTCCGGGTGGGGAAATATCTCTTTTACGTGTAACAGCTGCAGTGGAAAAAGGTTCGCAGCATCCGTTGGGTATGGCTGTTGTCAGAGCCGCGCATGAAAAGGGGATCGTGATACCTGCCGTCAGTAATTTCAATGCCCCGTCGGGGAAAGGTGTCTCAGGCGATGTCGAAGGTCAACGGGTTGTTATTGGTAATGAACTGGCTATGCAGGAAAACAGTATCGTTATTGATAATCAAAAGGCCGTTGCGGATACGTTGCGGATGGAAGGCGCTACCGTTATCTATGTGGCCACAGACGGGAACCTTGCAGGCCTGATAGCTATCTCGGATCCCGTGAAAGCAACCACGCCGGATGCGCTTAAAGCTTTGCGTCAGGCGGGGATCCGCATTGTTATGCTCACCGGGGATAACCAGCTTACTGCTGAAGCAGTCGCACGGAAACTGGGAATAGATGAGGTTGAAGCCGGGATTCTGCCGGATGGCAAAAAAGCAGTGATAACCCGACTGAAAGAGTCTGGCCATGTGGTTGCGATGGCCGGAGACGGTGTGAATGATGCCCCGGCGCTGGCAGCGGCTGACGTGGGTATAGCCATGGGAACGGGTACAGATGTGGCAATAGAAAGTGCTGGCGTTACCCTTCTCAAAGGCGATTTGATGATACTCAACAGGGCCCGTCATCTGTCAGAGATCACCATGAAAAATATCCGGCAGAATCTGTTTTTTGCGTTTATCTACAATGCTCTTGGGGTGCCTGTAGCTGCAGGTCTGCTTTATCCTGTGTATGGAATACTGCTGTCGCCAGTTATTGCGGCGGCGGCCATGGCCCTTTCCTCCGTTAGCGTCATTGCAAATGCGTTGCGTCTGAAAAGTGTCAGGCTCGGGAAATAACACTGAGTGAAGGGGCTGTTACGAACAGAAGGAGTCCGGTATGAAAAGTACAACCTATGCGCTTATTGCTGTCGCCGCGATTGCGGCATTTGCTCTCCTGCGCGAACACTGGTCACATGTGGCAGGCTACTGGCCATATCTGTTACTGCTGCTTTGTCCGCTCATGCATCTTTTCCACGGTCACGGGGGGCATGGAGATCATCAACATCACGGAAGTGAAAACGATAAAAAAAATTAATCCGGCAGACGGGACCGCGTCGCGGTCCCGTTATCAGTCCAGGTATCGTTCGTAGTCTCTGGCATGCGCAAAGGCATGCTGTTCGAGTTTGTTATCAGCGGGTGCCGCCGTCCGGAACGCCAGTGAGTTAACAGGATTGTTATTGATGACCAGCTCGTAATGCAGATGAGGACCGGATGAACGTCCGCTGTTACCGGATAACGCAATAGCGTCTCCCCGGGTAACCCTGGCCTCTTTAGTAACGAGCATTTTATTGAGGTGGAGATAGCGAGTTTTAACACCGGCTTTTCCCGTTACTTCAACAAAATATCCCATGGTACTGTTGTATTCGGCCCGGGTGATTTTTCCGTCGATGACGCTGACTATTTTCGTGTTCATGGGCATGGAATAATCAATGCCATTATGGGGACTCACTTTTCCCGATACCGGGTTAAGTCTTGCAGGATTGAAAGGCGAACTGAGTCTTGCTGTGGCCGGTAACGGATAATCGAGACTGCCTTTCCCGGAAGTATCGGAAAGGTTATAGAACTTTTTATCTGATATACGATACGCCGTGTAATTAAATGAACCGGACGTAAATTTATAGGCCACGACACGTGATTTTCCCGCTTTCTTTTGCAGTACGAGTTTTAATGATTCATTTTTTTTCAAATGCCGCAGATTAAACCGGGAAGGCAAGGAGCGCTGAAGAGTAGCGATCTCGTTCGATTCCAGCCCCGAGCGGGTGGCTGAAAGGTAGGCATTTTCTTTTACGACATCGGTAGAATACATTTACTGGAATTCGCCGTTAGCATGAACACTGCGGCGTATGCTAGGGGTTTTCAGGAGGCGTGTCATCTGTCAGTTAATCGGGAGCACCGTTGATGGTCGTCATTTTTGTAACATATCTTGTTTCCCGTTTGCTCCGGAAGCTCTGGGAACTGTATGACCAGCCCGACGGTGATGATTAACGGGACTGAAACAGGTTACGGCAGAGCAATATGGGGCTCATGTCCTGCTACGTAACCCGTCAGTAAAGCCCTGCTGCGCACCTGACGCTAAGCACTAACCCGCCTGCAGTTACCTGGTCGAATACAGCCCGCGAAGCTTTCTTGCCTGCGTCTGATGTGCTTCCGCACCGGCATTATTGACCAGCTCATGCACGAGAGCGGCTTTTTCTCCGGCATTCAGTTCGTTAAAAGAAGAAGACGAGGTCTTTGAATTTGCATCACTGCCGGACAGCATTTTTTTATGTTCCTCAATCATTTTCTGATGCGCATAGGACGCGCTGTTGTTCATAAATGAATGAGCAACAATGGCCCTTTCATGTTCATTCATTTCAGAGAATGAGGGCGTGTTGTTTTTATTAACCCTGTCCGGTAAGTTTTCATGCGTCGAGGAATTCACATGACTGACGGCTGAGGCATTATTAACAAATCGATGTGCTTCATGGGCAATATCACTGGACTGAGCAAAAGCTGCCCCACAAAATAAAGCTGTAAACGCAGTGGTCGTGATTAATATATTCATGTGTAATTACCTTCTGAGGTACATAAAAGATGTCCTTATGATCATATATAAAAATAATCAACCTGTGGGGAAGATGACGTAAATGTAATACAGCTATGTACATTACACGATTGTAATGAATTTGTTTCTTAAGGTGTGCTAGATTCATTTCATTGTAAGTGGATGAACCAGTAATTTAATTTAAATCGGTTCTCGAATTCTGTCAGTAACCATACTTTAAATAAGGGAATGCGCATGCTGTTGAAAACGTCTCGACGAACTTTCCTGAAGGGGTTAACCCTCTCTGGCGTAGCCGGAAGTCTTGGCGTATGGAGTTTCAATGCGCGTTCCAGTCTGAGCCTGCCAGTTGCCGCATCCCTGCAGGGTACTCAGTTTGACCTGACCATTGGTGAAACGGCCGTCAATATCACGGGCAGTGAGCGTCAGGCCAAAACAATCAATGGAGGCCTGCCGGGGCCCGTTCTTCGCTGGAAAGAAGGTGACACCATTACCCTGAAGGTCAAAAACCGTCTTAATGAACAGACGTCCATTCACTGGCACGGCATTATTCTTCCGGCCAATATGGATGGTGTTCCGGGGCTGAGTTTTATGGGCATAGAGCCTGATGATACCTACGTTTACACCTTTAAGGTTAAGCAGAACGGGACTTACTGGTACCACAGCCATTCCGGTCTGCAGGAACAGGAGGGGGTATACGGTGCCATTATCATCGATGCCAGGGAGCCAGAACCGTTTGCTTACGATCGTGAGCATGTGGTCATGTTGTCTGACTGGACCGATGAAAATCCTCACAGCCTGCTGAAAAAATTAAAAAAACAGTCGGATTACTACAATTTCAATAAACCAACCGTTGGCTCTTTTTTCCGCGACGTGAATACCAGGGGGCTGTCAGCCACCATTGCCGATCGGAAAATGTGGGCTGAAATGAAAATGAATCCGACTGACCTCGCGGATGTCAGTGGCTACACCTACACCTATCTCATGAACGGGCAGGCCCCGCTGAAAAACTGGACCGGACTGTTCCGTCCCGGTGAAAAGATACGCTTACGGTTTATCAACGGCTCGGCAATGACCTATTTCGATATCCGTATCCCCGGGCTGAAAATGACGGTCGTGGCTGCAGATGGCCAGTATGTAAACCCGGTTACCGTTGACGAATTCAGGATTGCCGTTGCCGAAACCTATGATGTCATTGTGGAGCCTCAGGGTGAGGCCTATACCATCTTCGCACAATCCATGGACAGGACCGGTTACGCTCGAGGGACACTGGCCACGAGAGAGGGGTTAAGTGCTGCCGTTCCCCCCCTCGATCCCCGTCCTCTGTTGACCATGGAAGATATGGGTATGGGGGGAATGGGACATGATATGGCAGGAATGGACCACAGCCAGATGGGAGGCATGGATAACAGCGGAGAGATGATGTCTATGGACGGTGCTGACCTTCCGGATAGCGGGACATCCTCCGCGCCCATGGATCACAGCAGCATGGCCGGTATGGATCATTCCCGGATGGCCGGAATGCCGGGTATGCAAAGTCATCCTGCGTCAGAAACGGATAACCCACTGGTTGATATGCAGGCGATGAGCGTCTCTCCGAAATTAAATGATCCGGGTATTGGTCTTCGAAATAACGGAAGAAAGGTTCTCACGTACGCGGATTTGAAAAGCCGCTTTGAGGATCCTGACGGACGTGAACCTGGCCGTACCATAGAACTGCATTTAACCGGCCACATGGAAAAGTTTGCCTGGTCATTTAACGGAATCAAGTTTTCAGATGCCGCACCGGTGCTGCTGAAATACGGTGAGCGGCTCAGGATCACGCTGATCAACGATACCATGATGACTCACCCCATTCACCTGCATGGTATGTGGAGCGATCTGGAAGATGAAAACGGTAATTTCATGGTTCGTAAACACACAATAGATGTTCCCCCTGGTACAAAACGCAGTTACAGAGTGACAGCAGATGCGCTTGGCCGCTGGGCGTATCACTGCCATTTGCTCTATCACATGGAAATGGGAATGTTTCGTGAAGTCCGGGTGGAGGAATGATGCGAATGAAGAGAAATTTGAAGGCCATACCTGTTCTGGTCGCCGGTTTGTTTACCTCACAGCTTTCTATTGCGGCGGGCTCCGTCTCTGCAGATCCCCACGCCGGGCACGACATGTCTGCCATGCAGATGCCAGCAGATGAGAATTTCACTGAGATGACGTCAATGGAGCCCATTGTAACTGAGAGCAGAACGCCAATTCCGCCTGTTACCGATGCCGACCGGAAGGCTGCATTCGGCAATTTACAGGGGCATGCGATTCACGACAGTGCGATTAATTATCTGGTTCTGCTGGATCAACTGGAATGGCAACGGTCGGATAACACCAACAATTTCAGCTGGAGTGTTAACAGCTGGATTGGAGGCGACACAGATCGGATTTGGCTAAAGAGTGAAGGTGAACGAAGCAATGGGGAAACGGAGGCGGCTGAAGCGCAGTTACTCTGGGGACATGCGGTTGGCCCATGGTGGGATTTGGTTGCGGGTGTCAGGCAGGATTTCAGACCTGCTTCTGCCCGGACCTGGGCTGCTGTCGGTTTTCAGGGGCTGGCACTCTATAATTTTGAGTCTGAAATTACGGGTTTTGTCAGTAATGGCGGAAAAGCAGCCCTTCGTCTGGGAGGAGAATACGACGTTTTACTGACTAACCGGCTCATACTCCAGCCATCCTATGAGGTGAATTTCTACAGTCAGGATGATGAATCGCGGGGTCGCGGCAGGGGACTGACTGACACAGAGCTGGGGCTCCGGCTGCGCTATGAAATACGCCGTGAGTTTGCACCCTATATAGGCGTTTCCTGGAATCAACTTTACGGGAAAACATCCGATATGGCGAAAAGAGAAGGTGAGAAAGACCATCAGGTAGTATTCCTGGCGGGAGCCAGAATCTGGTTTTAACGCACTGATATAAAACACTCAACTAAACAGGTAAATAAAATGTCGATTTTAAATAAAGCCATTCTTACAGGTGGCCTCGTTATGGGCGTTGCTTTCTCTGCTATGGCCCATCCGGAATTAAAAAGCTCTGTGCCACAGGCTGATTCAGCCGTAGCGGCCCCGGAAAAGATTCAGCTTAATTTCTCGGAAAATCTGACCGTGAAATTCTCAGGTGCAAAATTAACGATGACGGGTATGAAAGGCATGTCATCACATTCTCCGATGCCGGTCGCGGCAAAAGTGGCGCCAGGCGCTGACCCTAAATCGATGGTCATTATTCCGCGAGAGCCTTTACCCGCTGGCACTTATCGTGTTGACTGGCGCGCGGTTTCTTCAGATACGCACCCTATTACCGGTAATTACACCTTTACAGTGAAGTAATATTATGAACGACCTGATTATGATTGTTATTCGTTTTCTTCTTTATCTGGATTTGATGGTAATATTTGGATTGCCATTTTTTCAGATATATGGAATAAGCGGTGTCAGACATGAAACCTATAACCTGACTAATTTTAGGTCGTTTATAACCTTTGCTGTTGTTACAGGCATCATTCTTACTGGCATTAATATGCTCCTGGTATCTAATGCCATGAGTGGAGTAACTGACCTCAGAGAATTATCCATCCATGTTATCGAGATGGTGATAGAAGAAACTGATGTGGGTATTAGCTGGATTGTCAGGCTCTGTGCCCTGTTTACCACACTCGGTGCTTTGTTCCTTTACACTAATAAGAGAGTATTGTCCTGCCTGCTGATGACGATGAGTGGGGGCGTGGCGCTGGCTACACTTGCCTGGGGAGGACACGCCGTTATGCATGACGGTCTGCATTACTATCTCCATTTACTGAGCGATCTGACCCATCTCGGCGCTGCAGGTGCCTGGACAGGTGCTCTGGTTGCATTTGCTATCCTGCTGATGCGCAGAAACGAGCATAATGCACAGAGCGTCATTGTGATATCTGACTCCCTGGCAAAATTTGCCACGGCAGGAACGGTGATTGTTGTAGCCCTGATCCTGAGTGCGCTGGTCAACTATCTGTATATTGCTGAGGGTAACTTAACTCCCTTATTCAACAGTTCCTGGGGGAGGATATTGCTTGCCAAGACGGCTCTGTTTGTTCTGATGCTTCTTCTGGCTGCAGCAAACCGGTTTCACCTGGGTCCCCGGCTTGAAGTTATGGTCAGGGAAGGGAATTATGATCGCAGCGTTGCCCTGATGCGAAACAGCATCCTGACAGAATTCGTTGTTGCGATTATCATTCTGGGCGCCGTAGCGTGGCTCGGAATGCTTGCTCCGTCTCAGGTCAGCTAGGGGACAGCCAAAGCTCATGCGTGAGATTTTTACTTTCATATCAGCGAGTTGACCATGCAGCGTATTTTAATCGTTGAAGACGAACAAAAAACAGGTCGTTACCTGCAGCAGGGACTGGTTGAGGAAGGCTATCAGGCCGATCTCTTTAATAATGGCCGCGATGGTCTCGGGGCCGCGTCGAAGGGACAGTATGATTTGATAATACTGGACGTGATGCTGCCTTTCCTCGACGGGTGGCAAATCATCAGCGCACTGAGGGAGTCCGGGCACGAAGAACCGGTCCTGTTTTTAACCGCAAAGGACAACGTGCGGGACAAAGTGAAAGGACTGGAGCTTGGCGCAGATGACTACCTGATTAAGCCCTTTGATTTTACGGAGCTGGTTGCACGTGTAAGAACCCTACTGCGCCGGGCACGCTCGCAGGCCGCAACAGTCTGCACCATCGCCGATATGACCGTTGATATGGTGCGCCGGACCGTGATCCGTTCGGGGAAGAAGATCCATCTCACCGGTAAAGAATACGTTCTGCTTGAGTTGCTGCTGCAACGCACCGGAGAAGTGTTACCCAGGAGTCTTATCTCGTCCCTGGTCTGGAACATGAATTTTGACAGTGATACGAATGTGATTGATGTCGCCGTGAGACGTCTGAGAAGTAAAATTGATGATGACTTTGAGCCAAAACTGATCCATACCGTTCGCGGTGCCGGATATGTCCTGGAGATCAGAGAAGAGTGAGGTTCAAAATTTCCCTGACCACACGCCTGAGCCTGATTTTTTCTGCGGTGATGCTTACGGTATGGTGGTTATCAAGTTTTATCCTGATTAGCACCCTTAATGGCTATTTCGATAATCAGGACCGCGATTTTCTGACAGGTAAACTTCAGCTCACCGAAGAGTTTCTTAAAACAGAGACGTTCCGGAACAAAACGGATATTAAGTCATTATCAGAAAAAATAAACGATGCGATGGTAGGGCACAATGGTTTATTCATTTCTATAAAAAACATGGAAAATGAAAAAATTGTTGAACTCTATGCCAAAAATTCTGTTGTTCCAGCGGTCCTGCTTAATAAGTCGGGTGATATTCTCGACTATATGATCCAGACGGAAGAAAATAACACCGTGTACCGCAGTATCTCGCGGCGGGTTGCCATGACGCCGGAACAGGGTAAAAGCAAACATGTCATCATTACGGTTGCCACGGATACTGGGTATCACACCCTGTTTATGGACAAACTCAGTACCTGGCTGTTCTGGTTCAATATCGGTCTGGTCTTTATTTCTGTTTTTCTGGGCTGGCTGACCACACGTATTGGTCTGAAACCGTTACGGGAAATGACCAGTCTGGCTTCCTCCATGACTGTACACAGCCTGGATCAGCGTCTAAATCCCGATCTGGCTCCGCCGGAAATCTCTGAGACCATGCAGGAGTTCAATAATATGTTTGATCGCCTGGAGGGGGCATTCCGGAAACTGTCAGATTTCTCGTCTGACATCGCGCATGAGCTGCGCACACCAGTCAGTAATCTGATGATGCAGACGCAGTTTGCACTGGCTAAGGAAAGGGATGTTTCGCATTACCGCGAAATTTTATTCGCTAACCTGGAAGAACTGAAAAGGTTGTCACGAATGACCAGTGACATGCTTTTTCTGGCACGTTCAGAGCATGGTCTGCTGCGGCTGGATAAACATGATGTGGATCTGGCAGCCGAACTGAATGAATTACGTGAGTTGTTCGAGCCCCTGGCAGACGAAACAGGAAAGACAATCACGGTTGAAGGAGAGGGCGTTGTTGCCGGAGACAGCGATATGCTCCGACGTGCTTTCAGTAACCTGCTTTCCAATGCAATCAAGTATTCTCCCGATAACACCTGTACAGCGATACACCTTGAGCGTGACAGTGACTGTGTGAACGTGATGATTACGAATACGATGTCCGGCCAGGTTCCCGCTAATCTGGAACGTTTGTTTGACCGGTTCTATCGCGCAGACTCATCAAGGTTCTACAATACGGAAGGCGCGGGGCTGGGATTATCAATTACAAGGTCGATCATTCATGCTCACGGCGGCGAGCTGTCAGCAGAACAGCAGGGGCGGGAAATTGTGTTCAGTGTGCGTCTGTTAATGGATTAATACCGTTATTCAGGAGAAACCCGGAAGGTGACAAAAATGTCATCGTTCAGTCACGCGATAAACAGAGGCGGTTTTTTATAATCAGCCATAAATCAGGACAGCGTGATAATTCAATCGCCCGGTTCCTGGCGTGATGATCAACCAGCCCTGAGATCAAATGCTTTCTCTGTTATAAGCATTGATTGTTCGGGTATGAAAACACCGGAGACCCAACCATGAAAAAGATCCTTGTATCCTTTATTGCTATGATGGCTGTCGCTTCATCTGCCTGGGCTGCAGAGACAATGAACATGCATGACCAGGTAAATAATGCCCAGGCGCCTGCCCATCAGATGCAATCATCCGCTGAAAAAAGTGCAGTTCAGGGGGAGAGCATGAAAATGATGGATATGAGCGGTCACGATCAGGCCGCAATGTCCCATGAAATGATGCAAAACGGCAATTCTGCTGCCCATCAGGACATGGCTGAAATGCATAAAAAAATGATGAAATCCAAGCCAGCAGCTTCTAACGAAACAGCAAAATCATTTTCCGAAATGAACGAGCATGAGAAAGCCGCTGTTGTGCATGAGAAGGCGAATAATGGTCAATCTTCCGTTATTCATCAGCAGCAGGCTGAAAAGCATCGCAGCCAGATCACCCAGAATTAACCCGCAGCTCCACTTGTCAGACCCTCAT
The DNA here is from genome assembly GCF_020149545.1 of Enterobacter cloacae complex sp. ECL352. NCBI lineage: Bacteria > Pseudomonadati > Pseudomonadota > Gammaproteobacteria > Enterobacterales > Enterobacteriaceae > Enterobacter > Enterobacter cloacae complex sp. ECL352. The sequence continues at coordinate 52,827 of NZ_CP083710.1, read as the reverse complement.
TTGACGCCGAAGTCACTGGCTTACGCTCCCGATCGGGAGCGTTTTTTTTAAACCAAATGAAAGATTATATCTGTGTATGATTAATCGTAGTCTGCGGCCTGTTATGAACTAAATGAACGACGGACTAAATTTAACATAAGATAGATTACACGAATTAAGCAATTGATTTTTATGTATTTAAATTTTCTTTCCCCCTTATCTCCAGGGTTCATGCCGTGCCGTATCCTGAGACTGGCTGAGAATACGTATGACCGTAACCACCGAATGCGATGGCACAAAATAGATCATGTGCTGTTCCACCGGCAACGAGCAGATATTGTCTCCCAGCTCCGCGCAATGCGTGCCGATGTCATGCATGGCCAGAACATCAAACACTGCGGCTATACGCCCAATATACGCATCCGCCTGAACAATCCCGAACTGTCGGAAGCTGTAGTCCCAGATTGCTTCCAGATCTTCTTCAGCTTTCGGTGTCAGCTCAATCTCTTTCATTTGCCACCCTGGCCCTGACATTATTCAGGAATACATCCTTGTTCCATGGTTTCGCCTCGCCGCTGCTGAGTCCTTCGGCCAGCAGATCGCGCAGTTCCTGAAGGCGGGATTCAGCCTGCTTCTCGCGCAAAAGACGCAGTGCGTCTCGCATGACTTCGCTCTGGGTACGGTAATCACCAGCCTTAACCAGGGAATCGATAAATTCGCGCAGCTCATCACCCACGTCCACCGTCATCGTACGGGCCATAACCCCTCCGTTTCATTATGTAAGATTTGTTCTTACATCAGTATACCATTTTACCATCAGGCTTCCATGCTCAGTGATCGAGACTATGGACTGCATTTATGAGATCAACAGGGATGCGAAATCAGATAGATATCTAATAGAATGCTGAGTTGTAGCCTTAAGCGAGAACTGGAAATGAAATTAACAGAAAATCGGGTAGATACACTCATCGATACCCTGAACGACCTAATCTGCGATGAGCAAAGTATTACTCGCGAACAGCGAGAAAATTTAATTAAAACGGTTGCCACACTGGGTGGGATTAAGGAGCGACTACGACTCATTTCTGCGGAGAAAGAAGCCAGACAGATCGCTAAAAACGAGAAGGTAAAGAAACCGCGCGAACCGGACCTGGTGTTTCCCCGTACTGGAAAGCCGTGGCTGCCAGAGGACCTCGATGTTATCCATTCCATTATCGACGATATACCTGATGACAGAATTGATGATCACATCCTGTGGCTTTCAAAACAGCAAGGGCGCACCCCCTATGCTGTCGCACTGAAGATTGTTGGTGTAGGAAGAATGGATGATGAGTGGGCGAAAGCCTGGAAACCCGCAGCAAAATCGCTTCGAGAAGATTATGCAAAGCTTCATCCTGCTCCCTCTTCGGATATCAGCCAGGAATAATCGGTTTTAGGTTGAGATGTATATTAAGTTATTTTGCAGCAGCCTGTTTTATAACTATAAAAATCTGCCCCTGCAAAATATGGTAAAATAATAAGCAATTGCACTCCTTAATCTAAATATATCAATATATTTGCCGATATATGTAGTAAGGAAGGGAGTGTTATGAACGATTTTCATATTTTAAATATCTGTATTCAGAATAAGGATGTGGCAGGTGCAATGCGCGTGCTGTGTGATAAATCAGAATTTGCGGTGCGCAAGATTCTGGAGAAACTAAAGATCAGGGTCACAACGCAAACCGGCAGGGCATTCTGGCATTATGTTCAGGGTTGGCTGTTAACCGCGTGTCGCCAGGGGTATATACAACATGAATCATTCAGTACCCAACGTTCTTCCCAGTATCCGGAACGCGTGCCAGCTCAGTCCCGCAGCTCTCGATATGGTCAAGCTCCTCGCACTTCTGGCCATGATTATCGACCACACGAATACGGTGTTTCTGTCGCCAGCCTGGCCGATGATGTATGCGCTTGGCCGGATGGCCTTCCCCCTGTTCACGCTTATATGGGCGATGAACGTACAGCGCACCCCGGAACGACTTCAGAAGAGAGCCAATCGGTTGTGGATCTGGGCAATCATTACGCAGCCGGTGTTCAGCCTGGCCTTCCTGCATCACCAGCCCTGGTGGGCCCTGAACATTCTGTTCGTATTTGCCGGCGTCACGCAGCTGCTTGCCCTGCAGTACCGGCACGGCCGGAAAGGAATGCTTGCGGGATATCTGATCCTGGCCCTAATGATTTGGCCACTGGAGCCGGCAAGCTACGGGCTGGCAGGAATTACGCTGGCCATCAGTATGGCAACCTTATCAGGCAGTGGCATGCCCGGAGTGAAGCGAATGGCGGTCGCTGGCGTCGTGCTGTCACTGATTTGTTTAAACGGGTTGTCGCATATCCTGAACCTGCCCGCAGAAACATTATTACTGGCCACGCTGCCTACTCTGGTATTCCCCCTGGTGGTGGTTTCTTTCTGCAGGGAAATCTGTCCGGAAGGCCGCCAGCGTTTCATGCCGCGTAATTTCTTTTATTATGCTTACGCCGGTCACCTGGGGATTATTGGTCTGATACAGTATACTTTCGCCTGATTAGGGAGGACGTGATGGCTATCAGTGAGAAAGAGCTGCTTGAGGCAGGTTTCAGCAAAAGCGAAGTGGATAATTTACAGGGCCGGCTTGCAGCAGGCGGAGGCACCATGCAGCATCTCATCGATGCGCTCTCACGGCGCTTCCGGGTGTCGGTATGGATCACTGTCGCGCTGGTTCTGGTTATGCTGGTCACCCTCATTGCCGGCAGCCGGACACACATTCTTTCCGGGGGCATGAGTTCCCTTGTAGTCCTGATCATTGCCTGGGTGACCTTCCCACCTGTACTGGGCTGGAAGGCATTCCGCCTGCAGAAGACTATTTCCCGGAAGGTTCAATAGTCAGTAAATCAAGCGCCACTTTGGCTTTAACTCCCCATCCCGCAATTTTAAGCGCCATTGCGGGACGTGGCGTGCCGGATACTTTCCTGAAGAAATCGGGCCTGGTCCAGTACCACAGCCGTTGTGCTTCGGGTTTCAGCCTCAGGCCATATGCGCCATAGACTTCGCTGAAGAGTGTGACAGCCTTATACGTCCCCAGCCCCTGCTGCCGGCTGAAGCCCAGAAATTCAGCGATCTCCATCGAGCCGTCAGCGAATATTCCCTCCGTCTGCTTATCACCGAGGAGGTTGTGCGCGGCTTCCCGTGAAATCGTGTTAAAGCCATTTACAACAATCACCGCGCCAGCCACCACGCCCACCGGCGTCATTGAGGACATCATGACGATCCCACCAAAGATGGCCGCACCGGCCACCACGACGTCGACCGCTGAAATGATGTAGCCCACAATTTTGTTCTCGTCCCGGACAACCTTCACCTCGGCATAGAGTTTTGCATAGCCGGTTCTGAGCGATCGGGACTGCTCCAGCAGGCTGGTATTTTCAGCCCGTAAGGCCCGCAGACAGGCCATACAGTCGTCATCCGTTTTCGCCCGGCGCGCGGCCTCAAACTGGGCCATGATGAATGCCCTGATCTCATCCACAAACTGAATCCGGATAAAACCATCCTGAAGGTGCATAGCCGCCACAGTGTTTGCCGTGTTAACCAGTTTCCAGGCCTCCAGGTTGATCATGGTTTCCGCCCAGGCACGGGGATTCTGGCCGGGTAAAAGCAACGTGTCCATTTTATCGCCTCGCTAATCTGTTTCTGAAAGCATATTCCCGAAACGATTTTTGACAACAAAAAATGGGCACGCTGTCCTGCAGAACTCACTGATGCCGCATCGCGGCATGGAGGCGCCAGCTGAGGCCAGACAGGGAGAGAATGCCTACGGGCGCCGTGACCGGCGTAAGCCGCTGCGGTTTGAAAGGTTCTGCCTGTCCCAACCCATTCCCTGCGAGGCCTCACCCGCTTAAAGCCATTCCGGTTGTTAATGTGCGCGGTCGGAGTGAGTCCGTCAAGGCCTGGGGCCGCTGACGGGCTGTATCTCCGCGTTAGCGCCGTGAGGCGCTTACGAGCGTGTACAGCGGGCTTAACGCGACTCTAGCTGCAGCTGCTCTGATTTCTAGTTACAACATCCCTCTTAAAGCGAGGGTGTTCCGGCCCTTCGGGCCGGGGCGGCGTCGCTTTAGTAGGGGTCAGGCCAGGAGACGGTGTCAGGTTCTGACCAGAACGGGGCCCGTCGCTTGCGACGGGAGGTATTTTTGATTTTCATCTGAGCGCGCGGCCGTGAGGCCGCTGCATGCGAAGGCCTTTTTAATTATCCACAGAGTGGCGGAAGACAAAGATCCACTCTGGAATGAAATGAACAGAGCGATAAAAAAAAGGGGTTAGATTAAATTGCGGGTTCTGTTTTTTTCATTTCCGGAAAAGGTGACTTATTCGTTTGCGGATTTCTGTGGAAAAAAGAATTCATCGCTATTCCTGGCCATCAGGGCAATGCGTTTGCGTCAGAAAATGCCGCCCGACCGGGTCGGCGGGAACAAAAAATGCTCAATTTTTCCGGAAAAAACCAGCACCAGAAGCCCCGGCGAGGGGCATGTGAACAGAGGGAGATGATGTGCCGTATATCGCGGCTAGTCCGGCGGTGACAGCGCCAGGTCCAGCTGGTAAAGATGCTGAATCGCCAGCTGTGTCAGTCGTTCCGGCGTACACCAGTACGCCTCATCATGAGGAAGGGTTTTGAAAACCCATTTTTCCATGGCATGAAGACGTTCATCCACCGGCAGCTTTATCAGATTATTGGCACGTTTACGCTCAGCGCCTTTTTTACGACGGTAAATCAGTGCTTCACGGCGCTTACGGGCAGACCAGCATTTACGCGCGGAGTGGGGCTGAACATCATCATGTTCGTTAATCACCCCGTCCCGGATCAGCTGCTCGCGCTCAGCGCTCTGACGGAGCTTCTTATCCTGCTCCTTAAACAGCTTGTCCATATTGACGCCCAGCATCTGGAATCCCAGGTGGGTGATATAGACATAGGTCGGCAGCCAGGAGCGGGATTCACGATCCCAGGTGCGTTCTTCCGCCAGCCCAAGCACACCAAAGCGTACCTGCTCTTCAATCAGGCGGGATAAGCGTGACACTGTCACCTCCGTTTCCGGGATGACATTTCCTTTAGCGTCCTTCGGGCTTAACTCTCTGGCCAGCCTGGAGATACACATGCCGACGGTATGCTTGCCGCCATCACAGAAACTGATGAGCAGGGGCCAGAGGGAGTCGATCAGGCACCGGCGTTCCGGCCGGAAACCATATTTGCGTCCTGCCTTACGGCGACCCGTGACAAAAAGGGGATGACGGGAAACGTGAACACGCAGTCTGGGGCGGCCGGTCCGCTTGTCGAACATCACGAGACGGTTGTAGGCATGCCCCAGTTCCCCGGAGAGCTTTTTATAATGCTCAGGACGGAACCAGGACGGGTTTTCACATTTGGCTTTTGTGGAGTGTTCACCGCGCTTACGGCGGGTCCGCTTTTTGACCGGCTCAGTGGTGATGCTGCCAACTTACTGATTTAGTGTATGATGGTGTTTTTGAGGTGCTCCAGTGGCTTCTGTTTCTATCAGCTGTCCCTCCTGTTCAGCTACTGACGGGGTGGTGCGTAACGGCAAAAGCACTGCCGGACATCAGCGCTATCTCTGCTCTCACTGCCGTAAAACATGGCAACTGCAGTTCACTTACACCGCTTCTCAACCCGGTACGCACCAGAAAATCATTGATATGGCCATGAATGGCGTTGGATGCCGGGCAACCGCCCGCATTATGGGCGTTGGCCTCAACACGATTTTCCGCCATTTAAAAAACTCAGGCCGCAGTTGGTAACCTCGCGCATACAGCCGGGCAGTGACGTCATCGTCTGCGCGGAAATGGACGAACAGTGGGGATACGTCGGGGCTAAATCGCGCCAGCGCTGGCTGTTTTACGCGTATGACAGGCTCCGGAAGACGGTTGTTGCGCACGTATTCGGTGAACGCACTATGGCGACGCTGGGGCGTCTTATGAGCCTGCTGTCACCCTTTGACGTGGTGATATGGATGACGGATGGCTGGCCGCTGTATGAATCCCGCCTGAAGGGAAAGCTGCACGTAATCAGCAAGCGATATACGCAGCGAATTGAGCGGCATAACCTGAATCTGAGGCAGCACCTGGCACGGCTGGGACGGAAGTCGCTGTCGTTCTCAAAATCGGTGGAGCTGCATGACAAAGTCATCGGGCATTATCTGAACATAAAACACTATCAATAAGTTGGAGTCATTACCCGGCTCAGTAAGAAAATTATCCTGTGTGCCGGCATCGACGTCCTGCCAGAAACGGATTAACTCTTCGGCCGGAAGCTCAGACCAGTGAACAGAAATCTGCTTGTCATTCACGGCGGCCTGTTCTTATGGCGGCCGGGTGTTGTGTTATGTGGTGCATGCGTTATAATCCTTCACAGGCAACGCGCCTGCTTTTGGACCCCCTGATATCTGTGTCTTCCGCCAAGATGATGACAGTTATCGGGGGGTTTGTGCATTCAGGCACCGGGAAATCCCGTTACCTGCTCCTGAACGTTTTAACGGACACGTCCTGTCCCTGTTTGTTTCCGGAAGTCCGCATTTCTCCCGTAAACGCTCTTTGCCACCCGCCTGCCTCACCACAAAGCAGTCAAACCCTCAGTTTGAGTTAGGTCACAAAAGTAATCTGAATCAACAATCTGTCCCACCACAAGACGATCGCTGACGATCCGAATACTACCTTCTCGCTGGCAATATTTCCAGATGTCAGGCCAGATTAGCGTCTATCGTTTGCGTGCTAATTGTCCTGAAGGGATTTTTAACCGGCGCCGTGCACAGTAATGTCAGCGAGTTGGGTTTGATTAGGTTTGCCTGGGCAGGGTAGAGAAATTTAGAGGAGGGGCTTTAGCACAGTAATTACACGCTGACTCTTTCGTATTATCACTGCATTTGGATAAATCCGTGTAGCATTTGCTATACAACACCTTTATGCTATGCTTGTATAGCAATTGCTTTACAAGGAGCGCACTCATGAAATCAGATGTTCAGCTCAACCTCAGAGCCAAAGAATCTCAAAGAGCACTTATTGATGCTGCAGCAGAGATTCTCCATAAATCACGCACAGACTTCATTCTGGAAATGGCATGCCAGGCGGCCGAGAATGTTATCCTCGACCGTCGCGTTTTTAATTTTAACGATGAGCAGTACGCAGAGTTTATTGATATGCTCGATGCACCAGTTGCGGATAACGTTGCCATTGATAAACTGCTGGCAAGGAAACCTCAGTGGGACGTGTAACAGCACCAGAACCATTATCCAGTTGCCATCAACTTGCTGAGTTCGCCAGTGGTGAGACTGTACTTGATGACTGGCTTAAACAGAGAGGATTGAAAAACCAGGCTCTGGGGGCTGCCCGAACGTTCGTAGTTTGTAAAGCAAACACGAAACAGGTTGCCGGTTTTTACTCTCTGGCCACCGGCAGCGTTAACCACGTGGAAGCAACGGGAAGTCTCAGGCGCAACATGCCAGATCCTATTCCGGTAATCATACTTGCTCGCCTGGCAGTCGATGTTTCATTCCGGGGAAAGGGGCTCGGGGCCGATTTACTGCATGATGCAGTTCTGCGCTGTTATCGTGTAGCTGAGAATATTGGAGTCCGTGCAATTATGGTTCATGCACTGACTGAAGAAGCCAAAAGTTTTTATCTTCATCATGGCTTTAAGCCATCGCAAACCCAGGAACGTACACTGTTTCTCAAGTTACCACAGTAGGTTGTGAGACCGGAAAGGAGCACCTCTGTAAGATAACTAATTGATTATTAATTAAAATATTATTCCATTTAACATAATCTTTGTTATGCGAACCGGCTTTGTAACTGCAATATTCTGATGTCACTTTTAACCCATTTAGTGATGTCACTTTTTCTGGCAGGGGTCGTCTCAGAATTCGGAAAATAAAGCACGCTAAGGCGTAGTCACCCCGTGACTCCCCCGCGCCGATGCAGCGAGCTTCGTTCCGTCTTGCAGTGACGCAATCAGCGGGCAGGAAACGTTCCCTTTCCGCGCATGGCAGGCGCACACCAGTTCAGACAGCACGGCCTCCATGCGTGCCAAGTCGGCCATCTTCTCGCGCACATCCTTGAGCTTGTGCTCGGCCAGGCCGCTGGCTTCCTCGCAATGGGTGCCATCCTCCAGCCGCAGTAGCTCGGCGATTTCGTCCAGGCTAAAGCCCAGCCGCTGGGCCGATTTCACGAACCGCACTCGTGTTACATCCGCCTCGCCATAGCGGCGAATGCTGCCATAGGGCTTGTCTGGCTCCGGCAGCAGGCCCTTGCGCTGGTAGAACCGGATGGTCTCCACATTGACCCCGGCCGCCTTGGCAAAAACGCCAATGGTCAGATTCTCAAAATTAATTTGCATATCGCTTGACTCCGTACATAACTACGGAAGTAAGCTTAAGCTATCCAAACCAAATTTGAAAGGACAAGCGTATGTCTGAACCACAAAAGTCTGAACCACAAAACGGGCGCGGCGCGCTCTTCGCCGGTGGGCTGGCCGCCATTCTTGCGTCGGCCTGCTGCCTGGGGCCGCTGGTTTTGATCGCCTTGGGGTTCAGCGGGGCATGGATCGGCAACCTGACGGTGCTGGAACCCTATCGCCCGATCTTCATCGGCGCAGCGCTGGTCGCGCTGTTTTTCGCCTGGCGGCGCATCTACCGCCCGGCGCAAGCCTGCAAACCGGGTGAGGTCTGCGCGATTCCCCAAGTGCGAGCTACTTACAAGCTCATTTTCTGGATCGTGGCCGCGCTGGTCCTGGTCTCGCTCGGATTTCCCTACGTCATGCCATTTTTCTATTAATCACAGGAGTTCATCATGAAAAAACTGTTTGCCGCCCTCGCCCTCGCTGCCGTTGTTGCCCCCGTGTGGGCCGCCACCCAGACCGTCACGCTGTCCGTGCCTGGCATGACCTGCGCCTCTTGCCCGATCACTGTCAAGCACGCGCTTTCCAAGGTTGAGGGCGTGAGCAAGACCGACGTAAGTTTCGACAAGCGCCAGGCCGTCGTCACCTTCGACGATGCCAAGACCAACGTCCAGAAGTTGACCAAGGCGACCGAGGACGCGGGCTATCCGTCCAGCCTCAAACGCTGATCCGTTAACCGAACTCGGGAGCGACACATGGGACTCATCACGCGCATCGCTGGCAAAACCGGCGCGCTCGGCAGCGTCGTTTCCGCGATGGGCTGCGCCGCCTGTTTTCCTGCCATCGCCAGCTTTGGCGCGGCCATCGGACTGGGCTTCTTGAGCCAGTACGAGGGGCTATTCATTGGCATCCTGCTGCCGATGTTCGCCGGCATCGCGTTACTCGCCAATGCTATCGCTTGGCTCAATCATCGACAGTGGCGACGCACGGCGCTCGGCACGATAGGCCCGATCTTGGTGCTGGCAGCGGTGTTTTTAATGCGGGCTTACGGCTGGCAGAGCGGTGGACTGCTCTATGTCGGCCTGGCCTTGATGGTTGGGGTGTCGGTCTGGGATTTCATCTCGCCAGCACATCGCCGCTGCGGGCCGGACAGCTGTGAATTGCCAGAACAACGTGGCTGACGGCAACAGCCGTAGCCACCACAGAAAAGGAAAAATACATGACCACCCTGAAAATCACCGGGATGACCTGCGACTCGTGCGCGGCTCACGTCAAGGAAGCCTTGGAGAAAGTGCCCGGCGTGCAATCGGCGCTGGTGTCCTATCCGAAGGGCACAGCGCAACTCGCCATTGAGGCGGGCACGTCATCGGATGCGCTGACTACCGCCGTGGCCGGACTGGGCTACGAGGCAACGCTTGCCGATGCGCCACCGACGGACAACCGCGCCGGCCTGCTCGACAAGATGCGCGGCTGGATAGGGGCCGCTGATAAGCCCAGTGGCAACGAACGCCCGTTGCAGGTCGTCGTCATTGGTAGCGGTGGAGCCGCGATGGCGGCAGCACTGAAGGCCGTCGAGCAAGGCGCGCAGGTCACGCTGATTGAGCGCGGCACCATCGGCGGCACCTGCGTCAACGTCGGTTGTGTGCCGTCCAAGATCATGATCCGCGCCGCCCACATCGCCCATCTGCGCCGGGAAAGCCCATTCGACGGCGGCATGCCACCCACACCGCCGACGATCTTGCGCGAGCGGCTGCTGGCCCAGCAGCAGGCCCGTGTCGAAGAACTCCGTCATGCCAAGTACGAAGGCATCCTGGACGGCAATTCAGCCATCACCGTTCTGCACGGTGAAGCGCGTTTCAAGGACGACCAGAGCCTTATCGTTAGTTTGAACGAGGGTGGCGAGCGCGTCGTGATGTTCGACCGCTGCCTGGTCGCCACGGGTGCCAGCCCGGCGGTCCCGCCGATTCCGGGGTTGAAAGAGTCACCCTACTGGACTTCCACCGAGGCCCTGGCGAGCGACACCATTCCCGAACGCCTTGCCGTAATCGGCTCGTCGGTGGTGGCGCTGGAGCTGGCGCAAGCCTTTGCCCGGCTGGGCAGCAAGGTCACGGTCCTGGCGCGCAATACCTTGTTCTTCCGTGAAGACCCGGCCATCGGCGAGGCGGTGACAGCCGCTTTCCGTGCCGAGGGCATCGAGGTGCTGGAGCACACGCAAGCCAGCCAGGTCGCCCATATGGACGGTGAATTCGTGCTGACCACCACGCACGGTGAATTGCGCGCCGACAAGCTGCTGGTCGCCACCGGCCGGACACCGAACACGCGCAGCCTGGCATTGGAAGCGGCGGGGGTAGCCGTCAATGCGCAGGGGGCCATCGTCATCGACAAGGGCATGCGCACCAGTAGCCCGAACATCTACGCGGCCGGCGACTGCACCGACCAGCCGCAGTTCGTCTATGTGGCGGCAGCGGCCGGCACTCGTGCGGCGATCAACATGACTGGCGGCGATGCGGCCCTGGACCTGACCGCAATGCCGGCCGTGGTGTTCACCGACCCGCAGGTCGCCACCGTGGGCTACAGCGAGGCGGAAGCACATCACGACGGGATCGAGACCGACAGTCGCCTGCTAACACTGGATAACGTGCCGCGTGCGCTTGCCAACTTCGACACACGCGGCTTCATCAAGCTGGTCATCGAGGAAGGTAGCGGACGGCTCATCGGCGTGCAAGCGGTGGCCCCGGAAGCGGGTGAACTGATCCAGACGGCGGTGCTCGCCATTCGCAACCGTATGACCGTGCAGGAACTGGCCGACCAATTGTTCCCCTACCTGACCATGGTCGAAGGGCTGAAGCTCGCGGCGCAGACCTTCAGCAAGGACGTGAAGCAGCTTTCGTGCTGCGCCGGATGAGGAAAAGGAGGTGTTCAATGAGCGCCTACACAGTGTCCCGGCTGGCCCTTGATGCCGGGGTGAGCGTGCATATCGTGCGCGACTACCTGCTGCGCGGATTGCTACGGCCGGTCGCGTACACCACGGGCGGCTACGGCTTGTTCGATGACACCGCGTTGCAACGGCTGCGCTTTGTACGGGCTGCCTTCGAAGCGGGTATCGGCCTGGACGCACTGGCGCGGCTGTGCCGGGCGCTGGATGCTGCGGACGGTGACGGTGCGTCTGCGCAGCTTGCCGTGTTGCGGCAACTCGTCGAGCGTCGGCGCGAGGCCCTGGCCAGCCTCGAAATGCAACTGGCCGCCATGCCAACCGAACCGGCACAGCACGCGGAGAGTCTGCCATGAACAGCCCAGAGCACTTGCCGTCTGAGACGCACAAACCGATCACCGGCTACTTGTGGGGCGCGCTGGCCGTGCTCACCTGTCCCTGCCATTTGCCGATTCTCGCCATTGTGCTAGCCGGCACGACGGCCGGCGCGTTCATCGGGGAGCACTGGGGTATTGCAGCCCTCACGCTGACCGGCTTGTTTGTCCTGTCTGTGACGCGGCTGCTGCGGGCCTTCAAGGGAAGATCATGACCGCTTCCCAGCCAGCCGAGAGTGGGCAGCTTTGAGCTTCGCTACCAATCTGGAGGAGTACCACCATGAACGCAAACGCCCCGAACACTGCCAGTTGCACCACCTGCTGCGTATGCTGCAAAGAAATTCCGCTCGATGCCGCCTTCACCCCGGAAGGCGCGGAATACGTCGAACATTTCTGCGGGCTGGATTGCTATGAACGCTTCCAGGCACGCGCCAAGGCCGCGACAGAATCTGACATTGCGCCTGTCCCTGGCGGTTCGCAGCCGTCAGATTGAGGCATACCCTAACTTGATGTCAGATGCCATGTGCAAACGATGTCAGAATAGAGTTAAATTTCCTATTGATTGACATATTCCGTCAAAGGTAATAGATTTCATCCTGACACTTTTGCCTTTGGAGGCATCTTGCAAGGTCAACGCATCGGCTATGTCCGCGTCAGCAGCTTCGACCAGAACCCGGAACGGCAATTGGAGGGTGTTCAGGTGGCGCGGGTGTTCACCGACAAGGCTTCTGGCAAGGACACCCAGCGTCCCGAGCTGGAAAGGCTGCTGGCCTTCGTCCGCGAGGGCGACACCGTGGTGGTGCATAGCATGGACAGGCTGGCACGCAACCTTGATGACCTGCGCCGCATCGTCCAAGGGCTGACACAACGGGGCGTGCGCATGGAGTTCGTCAAAGAAGGGCTGAAGTTCACCGGCGAGGACTCACCGATGGCCAATCTGATGCTGTCGGTCATGGGAGCCTTAGCTGAGTTCGAGCGCGCCCTGATCCGCGAACGTCAGCGCGAGGGAATCGTGCTGGCCAAGCAGCGCGGTGCCTACCGGGGACGAAAGAAATCGCTGAACAGCGAACAAATTGCCGAGTTGAAACGGCGAGTTGCGGCAGGCGACCAAAAAACCTTGGTGGCCCGTGACTTCGGCATCAGCCGCGAAACCTTGTACCAGTACCTGCGGGAAGACTGACCATGCCACGCCGCTCAATCCTGTCCGCCACCGAGCGCGAAAGCCTGCTGGCACTGCCAGATGCCAAAGACGAACTGATACGGCACTACATGTTCAACGAAACCGACCTGTCGGTGATCCGTCAGCGTCGCGGCGCCGCGAATCGATTGGGCTTCGCTGTGCAGCTTTGCTACTTGCGATTCCCTGGCACCTTTTTGGGCGTCGATGAGCCTCCGTTTCCGCCCCTGTTGCGCATGGTGGCCGCGCAACTCAAGATGCCAGTGGAAAGTTGGAGCGAGTACGGCCAGCGCGAACAGACACGGCGGGAGCACTTGGTCGAGCTGCAAACGGTTTTTGGGTTCAAGCCCTTCACCATGAGCCACTATCGGCAAGCCGTGCATACATTGACCGAGCTGGCCTTGCAGACCGACAAAGGCATCGTGCTGGCGAGCGCACTTGTCGAGAATCTGCGGCGGCAGAGCATTATCCTGCCCGCCATGAATGCCATCGAGCGCGCAAGCGCCGAGGCCATCACCCGTGCCAACCGACGCATTTACGCGGCGCTGACCGATTCTTTGTTATCACCCCACCGTCAGCGCCTGGACGAACTTCTCAAGCGCAAGGACGGCAGTAAAGTGACGTGGCTGGCATGGCTGCGCCAGTCGCCTGCCAAACCGAACTCTCGCCACATGCTCGAACATATTGAGCGCCTGAAATCCTGGCAAGCACTTGATCTGCCCGCAGGCATCGAGCGGCAGGTTCACCAGAACCGCCTGCTCAAAATCGCTCGTGAAGGTGGCCAGATGACGCCTGCTGATCTGGCAAAGTTCGAGGTGCAACGACGCTATGCCACGCTGGTAGCGCTGGCCATCGAAGGCATGGCCACCGTCACCGATGAAATCATCGACCTTCACGATCGCATCATCGGCAAGCTGTTCAACGCGGCCAAGAACAAGCATCAGCAGCAGTTCCAGGCTTCCGGCAAGGCGATCAACGACAAGGTGCGGATGTATGGGCGCATCGGTCAAGCGTTGATTGAGGCCAAGCAAAGCGGCAGCGATCCGTTCGCCGCCATCGAGGCCGTTATGCCCTGGGACACCTTCGCCGCCAGCGTCACCGAAGCGCAAACATTGGCGCGGCCTGCCGACTTTGATTTCCTGCACCACATCGGTGAAAGCTATGCCACGCTACGCCGCTACGCGCCGCAGTTCCTGGGCGTGCTCAAATTGCGGGCTGCGCCCGCCGCCAAGGGTGTGCTCGATGCCATCGACATGCTGCGCGGCATGAACAGCGACAGCGCGCGCAAGGTGCCCGCCGATGCGCCAACCGCATTCATCAAGCCGCGCTGGGCAAAGCTGGTTCTGACCGACGACGGCATCGACCGGCGTTACTACGAGTTATGCGCCCTGTCGGAGCTGAAGAACGCGCTGCGCTCCGGTGATGTCTGGGTGCAGGGTTCTCGCCAGTTCAAGGACTTCGACGAATACCTGGTGCCGGTCGAGAAGTTCGCCACTTTGAAGCTGGCCAGCGAATTGCCGCTGGCAGTGGCCACCGACTGCGACCAATACCTGCATGACCGGTTGGAATTGTTGGAGGCGCAACTCGCCACAGTCAACCGCATGGCTGCGGCCAACGACTTACCGGATGCCATCATCACCACCGCGTCAGGCCTGAAGATCACGCCGCTGGACGCGGCAGTACCAGACGCCGCGCAAGCCATGATCGACCAGACAGCTATGCTGCTGCCGCACCTCAAAATCACCGAGTTGCTGATGGAGGTCGATGAATGGACGGGCTTCACCCGCCACTTCACACACCTGAAGACCAGCGACACGGCCAAGGACAAAACCTTGCTGTTGACGACGATCCTGGCCGACGCGATCAACCTGGGTCTGACCAAAATGGCCGAGTCCTGCCCTGGCACCACCTACGCCAAGCTGTCTTGGCTGCAAGCCTGGCACATCCGCGATGAAACCTATTCGACGGCGCTGGCCGAGCTGGTGAATGCGCAGTTTCGGCAACCCTTCGCCGGCAACTGGGGTGACGGCACCACGTCATCGTCGGACGGCCAGAACTTCAGAACCGGCAGCAAAGCAGAAAGCACTGGTCATATCAACCCGAAGTATGGAAGCAGTCCAGGACGGACTTTCTACACCCATATCTCCGACCAGTACGCGCCCTTCAGTGCCAAGGTGGTCAACGTGGGCATTCGTGATTCAACTTACGTGCTTGATGGCCTGCTGTACCACGAGTCGGACTTGCGCATCGAGGAACACTACACCGACACGGCAGGCTTCACCGATCACGTGTTTGGCTTGATGCATTTGCTGGGATTTCGCTTCGCGCCGCGTATCCGTGACTTGGGCGAAACCAAGCTATTCATCCCCAAGGGCGATGCCGCCTATGACGCGCTCAAGCCGATGATTAGCAGCGACAGGCTGAACATCAAGCAAATACGCGCCCATTGGGATGAAATTCTGCGGCTGGCCACCTCCATCAAGCAAGGCACGGTAACGGCTTCGCTGATGCTGCGCAAACTCGGCAGCTACCCGCGCCAGAACGGCTTGGCCGTGGCGTTGCGCGAGCTGGGGCGCATCGAGCGCACGCTGTTCATTTTGGATTGGCTGCAAAGCGTGGAGCTGCGCCGCCGCGTCCATGCGGGGCTGAATAAGGGCGAGGCGCGCAACGCGCTGGCCAGGGCGGTCTTCTTCTACCGATTGGGTGAAATCCGCGACCGCAGTTTTGAGCAGCAGCGCTACCGGGCCAGCGGCCTCAATCTGGTGACGGCGGCCATCGTGTTGTGGAACACGGTATATCTGGAGCGTGCCACCAGTGCTTTGCGTGGCAACGGCACGGCGCTGGACGACACATTGTTGCAATATCTGTCGCCGCTGGGGTGGGAGCACATCAACCTGACCGGCGATTACCTATGGCGCAGCAGCGCCAAGGTCGGTGCGGGGAAGTTTAGGCCATTGCGACCGCTGCCACCGGCTTAGCGTGCTTTATTTAATGAGATGGTCACTCCCTCCTTCCCGGTACTATGCTGAGGACAGGCTTTCATTCGGAGAACCATCATGGAAAACATTGCGCTTATTGGTATCGATCTGGGTAAGAACTCTTTCCATATTCATTGTCAGGATCATCGTGGGAAGGCCGTTTACCGTAAAAAATTCACCCGACCAAAGCTAATCGAATTTCTGGCGACATGCCCGGCAACAACCATCGCGATGGAAGCCTGTGGCGGTTCTCACTTTATGGCACGCAAGCTGGCAGAGTTAGGGCATTTTCCAAAGCTGATATCACCGCAATTTGTCCGCCCATTCGTTAAAAGCAACAAAAATGACTTCGTTGATGCTGAAGCTATCTGTGAAGCAGCATCACGTCCATCTATGCGTTTCGTGCAGCCCAGAACCGAATCTCAGCAGGCAATGCGAGCTCTGCATCGTGTCCGTGAATCCCTGGTTCAGGATAAGGTGAAAACAACTAATCAGATGCATGCTTTTCTGCTGGAATTTGGTATCAGCGTTCCGCGAGGTGCTGCCGTTATTAGTCGACTGAGTACCCTTCTTGAGGACAGTAGTTTGCCTCTTTATCTCAGCCAGTTACTGCTGAAATTACAACAGCATTATCACTATCTTGTTGAGCAGATTAAAGATCTGGAATCTCAGTTGAAACGAAAGTTGGACGAAGATGAGGTTGGACAGCGCTTGCTGAGTATTCCCTGCGTTGGAACGCTGACTGCCAGTACTATTTCAACTGAGATTGGCGACGGGAAGCAGTACGCCAGCAGCCGTGACTTTGCGGCGGCAACAGGGCTGGTACCCCGACAGTACAGCACGGGAGGTCGGACGACATTGTTAGGGATTAGCAAGCGGGGCAACAAAAAGATCCGAACTTTGTTGGTTCAGTGTGCCAGGGTATTCATACAAAAACTGGAACACCAGTCTGGCAAGTTGGCCGACTGGGTCAGGGAGTTGTTGTGTCGGAAAAGCAACTTTGTCGTCACCTGTGCTCTGGCAAACAAGCTGGCCAGAATAGCCTGGGCACTGACGGCGCGACAGCAAACTTACGAAGCATAAAGGCAGAAATACACCAGTTTAAACAATCATTCATCTGGTTTTGCGAATACTGATATTGATGATACTAACGGCCCACCGGCCTGTTGAGGAACCTGTAAAACGGAAAGGCTCATTGAAGCCGTATATTTTCTGGAGGTTCATCAGGCGCGGAACTCATCGAGGCGCGGGAATAAAATCCCATTCAGACGCCGGATAGATTCAAGCAAGCCAACTTGTCGTCAAAATCGGTGTTGCAAAAACGGGAGTGACCATAGATTCCGTTTTCTGAGACGACCCCAGGATCATGACTGCCCAGTTTTTACTCTGAGTATGGTTTGCCGGGTAGTATTAAATTCCCGCGCAATCGCGCTGATGCTGATCCCGGCGTTAATCCGTGCAATCACCGTAGTTTTCTGCTCTTCATTCAGTACTGAAGGACGTCCAAACCGCTTCCCAGCTGCTTTCGCTCTCGCAATACCTGAATGTGTACGCTCAAGAAGCAAATCCCGTTCAAACTCCGCCACCGCTGAAATCACCTGCATCGTCATTCTCCCGGCAGCGCTGGTCAAATCAACACCTCCGAGCGCCAGGCAGTGAACACGAATATCTGACGAAGCCAGTTGCTCAACAGTTTTTCTGATATCCATGGCATTACGCCCAAGACGATCCAGCTTGGTGACTATCAGCACATCACCATTTTCGGCACTGTTGCAAAGTTAGCGATGAGGCAGCCTTTTGTCTTATTCAAAGGCCTTACATTTCAAAAACTCTGCTTACCAGGCGCATTTCGCCCAGGGGATCACCATAATAAAATGCTGAGGCCTGGCCTTTGCGTAGTGCACGCATCACCTCAATACCTTTGATGGTGGCGTAAGCCGTCTTCATGGATTTAAATCCCAGCGTGGCGCCGATTATCCGTTTCAGTTTGCCATGATCGCATTCAATCACGTTGTTCCGGTACTTAATCTGTCGGTGTTCAACGTCAGACGGGCACCGGCCTTCGCGTTTGAGCAGAGCAAGCGCGCGACCATAGGCGGGCGCTTTATCCGTGTTGATGAATCGCGGGATCTGCCACTTCTTCACGTTGTTGAGGATTTTACCCAGAAACCGGTATGCAGCTTTGCTGTTACGACGGGAGGAGAGATAAAAATCGACAGTGCGGCCCCGGCTGTCGACGGCCCGGTACAGATACGCCCAGCGGCCATTGACCTTCACGTAGGTTTCATCCATGTGCCACGGGCAAAGATCGGAAGGGTTACGCCAGTACCAGCGCAGCCGTTTTTCCATTTCAGGCGCATAACGCTGAACCCAGCGGTAAATCGTGGAGTGATCGACATTCACTCCGCGTTCAGCCAGCATCTCCTGCAGCTCACGGTAACTGATGCCGTATTTGCAGTACCAGCGTACGGCCCACAGAATGATGTCACGCTGAAAATGCCGGCCTTTGAATGGGTTCATGTGCAGCTCCATCAGCAAAAGGGGATGATAAGTTTATCACCACCGACTATTTGCAACAGTGCCGTTTCCTGAATGCTGACATATCGCCGTGTTGAAGTAGACGTCAATCTTCTCGCCGGTATAGGCCCGGTAACCTGCCTCCAGTAGTTCCTTTTCCACGACATTACCTCGCATTTTTATTGTCTGAGTCTAATCATAGACCGATGCGAGGCTGAGGGAAGTGGCGGGTAGCAGAAATATCACTCGGGCCTTTTCTGTAACAATGGCTCCCGCTCCGGCGGCAAATATTCCAGCATTGCAGGCGTCGGCGGCGGCAGGCGGTTATCGGCGATGTGCTTGTCCACATCGATATGACTGATTTCGCCATTCTCATGGTGATGGACCGTCAGCACCCTCGCTTTGTTCAACTCTGTAACCAGTTCACGGGTAATACGTAAACTTTCCGCCAGCTCATGGTCTTCCAGTCCTGGTCTGCGACTGCGACGCTCCACCCGAAAACGAAACTGGTTGTATTTCGCCCAGCCGATCAGCACCAGTCCGTTGACCAGCGCGACAAGGATGTAAAACGTGACCGTATCCAGCGTGGTGAAAAAGGGACGCACGCCCATATACGGTGAATGCGCCAGGGCCGTAATCAGCCCTTTGTAGATTAAGTATAAAAATCCAACCCAGGCAAAAATCGTTAACAGAACGTCAATGATGCGCGGCAGCAGACGCCGCTCCGTAAAGATCAGCGGCTGACTCATGATTCGATCCTCCCTATTCCACGGTCAGGACTCACCCAGCGCGCCCTGCCGCGTTTGCGTTTGAGCATCACTTTCGGGAATGACACCAACGTGGTAAACAGGCTCAACAGCCAGTACACCACCGGGAACCAGATTATCCAGAACAATGAGGCGCCAATGCCTTTTTCATAGCGTCGTTCAATCATCAGGCTTATCGCAAACTGTATTAAGCAGACCACGCCGAGAATAAGTCCGGTAAAGGCTGGCGGGAACAGATGTTGAACATACAGCGAGTCCGGCATCGGGATCATCAGTCCCAGCAGGAACAGCACGATACTGATCGCATAGGCAAATGCCCACGTGGTAGAAAAGCAGAACTCGAAAAATAGCGGCCACATGCGGCGGAACTCCCACGACCACAGACGGCGCATGTTAACAATAAACACCTCCGCCCCGCCTTGCGCCCAGCGCAGGCGCTGCTTCCACAGCCCTCTTAACGTTTCAGGCATCAGGATCCAGCACAGCGCGCGCGGCTCAAAGAATATCGACCAATGGCGCAATTGCAGCTTCCAACTGATATCGATGTCTTCGGTGATCATGTCCGGGCTCCAGTACCCCACCTCGGCCAGCGCGCGACGACGAAACGCCGCAACTACGCCAGAGACGCTAAAGATCTGACCATAGACTCGTTGAGTACGCTTAATTAAGCCGATAATGGAAGAGAACTCACCGACCTGCACACGACCGATTAGCGTGGAACGGGTGCGAATACGCGGGTTGCCGGTTACCGCCCCAACGCGTGGGAACTGGATCAGCGGAGCGACCAGATACGCCACGGCATCGCGATCCAGTAACGCATCGCCATCAATACACACCAGGTAATCGCTGCGCGCAGCGGCCGCGCCCGTTTTGAGCGCCAGCGCTTTGCCCTGGTTTTCAGCCAGATGAATGACGCGCAGGCTGGGGTACTCAATCGCCAACTGTTCCAGAACATCGTGCGTATCGTCCGTTGAACCGTCATTAATGGCAATCACTTCGATATTCTTGTAGCGCTGTGCCATCGCAGCGCCGATGGTTTCCCGCGCGTTGATCCCTTCGTTAAAGCAGGGGATCAAAATGGAAACCAGCGGATTTCCCTCCAGCGTCGGTGGCGGTGTATCGTCTCCCCATTTCCAGTGACGCTCACGATAAAACCAGAAATAGACCCCGCCGCTTATCCATAATGCAGACATGAATAAAGGCCAGAAGAAGACGAAGTTCAACATGACTTCACCTGTAAAGATGACAGCCACGCCAAACGGCAGGCTGAACATCAGGCAAAGTATCAGGAAAGCAATAATGCGATCGGTCATTTTTGCGGGTACCAGTATGAGGAGAACGTCGAGCGAATCTCTGACATCTCAGGTTTGTCGCTGATGAAATCATCCGGATAATAGCCGTAGTTACCTGCACCACTTAGTTTCAGTTGGCGCATCCATTCGGCTATTTGTTTTCCACTGATTTCTGCCTCGTCCCCGGATTTACGCCAGTCTCGTGCCTGCAGTTCAAACACGGTTTTGTCCAGCGCGCCGGGCGTTTGTGCAACGGCATTGACTAATCTGTCGAGCCAGGCATTGGCATCATTAGCCGGGATCTGCTCCATGAATGGCATCGCCATGGGTGCCGTCCAGTCATAGGTATTGAGGAAATCATTCAGGTTTTGCGCAAACCAGGCTTCGCTTTCAGGCTCCAGTACCGGCATGGCGTATATATTGCGGGCAGTTTGCACCTGCGGACCGCGAATATTGCGTACCGATTGCGTCAGTTGCTTAGTAAAGTCGATCAGCATCTTACTTTTCAGGCGCGTCCAGCGTTCGAAGGTTTGAGGGTTGCTACGGATTTGCTCAATACTTCCCGGAAGCCCTGCGGCGCGGTAGGCGGCTAACGCCTCCGGTGACGCATCTTCAAAGTCCGTCAGGAAAGCATCGTCGTGGAACAAAATCCCTTTGAAGCTGGCATGCTTCGCCAGGTCTTCATAGATTTCAGTGATACGTTTACGCGCTTCGCTGTCCCAGGGAGACAGACGCACATAGTTCTCGTGATTGATCGCAGTGCGTCCTGTTTTCGGATCCCATGCCGTCACGCGTGGAATGGAAGCATCGAGGTCGAAAGCCAGTACCGGCATCCAGGCATATACCGTCACCCCGGCCCGCGTTTGTAACTGCCAGGAGATATAGTTAAAGAGATCGGCACGCATCGGCAGCCAGCGGTTAGGGAAATAGAGTTCGCGAATATTCCCGTCGCCTTTAGGATCGGCGTACGCCTGCAGGAAGACATGAGAAATGCGCATGTCATAAACACGCTGGATCAGCTTGTCGATGTTTCGCTTCTGCTGGGCAGGATCTTTGTCATACACGTAATCCAGATCGACGTGCATCACACGCATCGTTTGTGGTTCACGTACCTGAGCAACCTGACTGGCAAAGCGCTTGAGAGACGGGTTATCAGAGATCAGTACGCGCGGGATATCATCAAGAAACGCAGCGTTCGCCAGCCCTTCATTGAGCGTAAAGGCCATCTTATAGCCATGTTCTTTGGCCAGCTTTAAGGTGGTGCCGTTAGCCGCACCATAAGGCCACACCCACGCGCGCGGCGATTTCCCGGTTACCGATTTAATCTTATTGGTGATCAGCGAGATATCAGTGTTAATGCGACGATTGTACTGTTCGTCGGTTTCGTAAGTCCCTGTTTTCTTATCGAAAAGGCGATTCGCCACCGCAGGTTCTTTGCTTCCTTGCGGGTTCGCCTCAGCGCCGAAATGCGAGTTCCAGGTGTGCGCCCCCACTTCCACCAACGGCGATTTGCCCATTTCCTCGACCATCTTCCAGGTGGCAAATTTATCTCGCGCCGTCATTAAGCCGCCAAAATCGACTTTTTTATTGGCTGGAGAATCAACCCAACTGCCCACTGGAGCCCAGAGCGCAGGCCAGTTGTAGGCTTTCAGCAGCGGCCAGACGCGGGTATAAAAACTGCTGTATCCGTCGTCAAAGGTGAGTAAGACCGCTTTTTCCGGCAACACAATTTTACCGTCATGAGCGTCCAGAATTTGCTGCACGCTAATCGGGTTATAGCCATTATCACGCAACCAGGCCATTTGGTCGCTCAACGCGCTGGTGCGCACGGAGAGGTAGCGCTGGTCGGCGGCGCCATCCTCAACATCATGATAGCCGAGCACCAGGAAGCTGTTTTTCGGCCATGGATGATCTGCCGTCAACGGCGTTCTCTCTGCGGGAGGAACATAGCGAGGCGTTGTATTGTGCGCGCTACTGCACGCGGTAATCATCAACCAGCCAGCGATTAATGCGCTAAGCCACAGGCATCTTTTCAGCATGAACAATCCTTAAAACCTGACATTTAAATCGAAAGCGAGGGAGATATTCCGCTCACGTTTACCGTCATAGGGGCGTTTATCCCAAACCAGCATCACCCCGCCATCTACGACGTTGTTCCATTTGAGCCGTTGTCCATATCCCACCTGAACGATAGCGCCAACGTCTTCACCTTGCTGCCAGTAGCCACCCACTCCGGCTATGCCTTGCTGGGTCCACACGGTGTCATAATGGCGGTAAAGAACCTGTTCCGCGCTCAGGCCTGGCACAACGGAAAAATCACTCTTAGGGTTGTAATACGGCACATTCTCTTTAGTGTTGGTGCTCCCACCGATACCCGGGGTAAAGTCCAGCGTAAAGCGCGGCGTGGTCCACATGCGCTCTTTTCCGCTCAGCCCATATTCGATGCGATCGTTACCATCCGAGAAATGTGATGCGGCAAACGACAATTGGTATTCACGTCGTTCGTTTTGATACCAGCGAACAAACAAATCGCCGCTGTTGGCATATACGCCGCTACGCAGCGCGCGCAGTGGCGTGTTGCGCGAAAGACGCTCGGCCGAACCGCCCACGCGCCAGTTATCGTTGAAATCATGCCAGGCGGAAAGACGACCGCCTATTTTCTGCCCATCGCCATAGTTTCGGCCAGACACTTCCATTTCGGCCCAGTAATCACGGGAAGTCCATTCCGCACCAGCCGCCAGATCGCGGCTAATCCCTTTCCCTTCCTCAAACTCGCCGGTTGCGAAGTTGAATCCGGTAAACAGTCGCCAGTTGTCATTAATTGGCGGGCTGTAAATGGCCGTGTTGATGTTGAAATCATTCTTACCGCTGACCGGGCTATCGGACGAGATCCCCTGCGTGCCGCTAATACGTACTTCCGACATTTTATGCACATCACGCATGCGTGCGAGGCGCAGCGTCGCTTCATCATCCGGACTGCGAGCAATAACGTCATCCGTCAGTTCATCGGCCTGCTTCCACTCCTGGAGATCCAGCGCCACATAGGCCTGCTGACGCTCCAGTTCCAGGTTACTGGGCTCAATCACTTCCGCCAGTTTAAGCTCTTTCTCCGCCGCATGCGGCAGTCCACGGGCTTCAAGAACAGAAGCATAGGATATGCGCAGCCCTTGGTTACCCGAGCCTGTTCGCGCCAGATGCTCTGCGAGTTTTTCTGCCTCCGGCAGTTCATTGGCAGCGATATGATATTGCGTCAGCAACGACTGTCCCAGCAGCCAGTTATCGTTTGGCTGCGGCGTTGGCGAACCATAGATGCGTCGCAGATATGGGCTGTCTTTAATTAACGCATCGACCTGTTTTTTAGCTGCATCAAAGTTTTCATTATCGATGTGCGCGTAGAACAGATCCTGTTGATCCTCAGGACCGAGCGGCGTAACCGGAATCGGTCCGTTCGGATAGTAGATGCTCATCAGCATCGCTTCGGTTTTTTCCGGCTGCCGTTCGCTTAACCATGCCGATGCTACCCAGCGTTTTGCGTAGTTTGGCACCTCGCCGCTCGCAGACAGCGATTCGTATTCACTAATCACTTCAGAAGTGCGTTTACGGACCAGCAAGGCGCCCATGCGGTCAATTCTGGCCCGACGGACATCATTCTGCGCAGAAGGCTCATCTTTCCAGGCAGTCAGCAACTGGTCATAACGGGCTAGCGCTTTATCAGCCACGATAAAACGCTCTTCTTCATTACGCGCAGAGGTATAAGAGGAACGTACCATTTCAGCCGCCGCATCAAGCTCAAGGCGACGCTTCACCGGATCGGCAGTTGGTACCACCTCTGCCATATTTAAGGCGGGCCCGGAAACGCGGTTTGCTGACAGCGCAGACAGCAATGTGGATTTTGCATTTTTTTTGCCTGGATCGACGTCATCCGCCAGGCTGGCAACTAACAATGCATCCCAGTTTTTTCCCTGCGAATGGTAGACATAGGCAAGTAGCGCATCAGAATCAGCCCCGGGATGCGCCTGCGCCCATTTATTCGCTTCAGTAAGGGCTTGCTGATTGTAGCGAGCATCCGCCAACGTCATTATCCAGCCGGTACGTACATCTACGTTATCAGGCTCTTCCTGTAAAACGCTTTCCCAGATGGCTAAAGAATCATTCCAGTTCTTCTGGTTGCGATATGCTCGTGCAGCGGCGACTTTGCCCCGGGCAGGTACATTCATCTGTCCACGATACTGCTGCCAGATTTCAATTGTGGTTTTATCGTTGTTATCGACCCAACTGGAAACTTGCAGCCAGTCGGCAACCTGATTTGGCGTTAGCGCGCTTTTCTTTCCCTGATCCTCAAGGAAACGTAATAGCGGTGCGCTATTACCTCCCCGCGCTTCAATAACCAAAGCGTCATAATCTGATACCGCCGCAGAGATTGGCATCGGGAAAAGAATGCTTGCCGTAAATAAACAGCTTACAGACTTAAAACGTTTAATGAAGTTGGCATGTCGACGCATACTTAACATATCTGCCCTTATATCTTACATCATAGTGAAAATAGGCGTTTTCAATAAGTTACAGTCAATCCCTGACGGTTGCCGACCATGTAAGACGCACTGCCGCTTATTTCGTAATAGGGTTATGAAGCAATTAATTCTTTCGTCTTATTGACTACCCGTGCCTCGTCCTCTAATCATTGGAAAGAAGGCATAAGCTCGAGAATTTTATCACTCAGCGTAGTTCGTGGCTATGTAATAAGATAATGCTTAGGCAAAAAAAGGATTTTAGACTAAGTTATTCTAAGGAAGGTGCGAACAAGTTCCTGATATGAGATCATCATATTCATCCGGAGCGCATCCCAGAGGGACATCATGAGCCATCAACTCACCTTCGCCGATAGTGAATTCAGCACTAAGCGCCGTCAGACCCGAAAAGAGATTTTCCTCTCCCGCATGGAGCAGATTCTGCCATGGCAGAATATGACCGCTGTCATCGAGCCGTTTTATCCCAAGGCGGGCAATGGCCGACGGCCCTATCCGCTGGAGACCATGCTGCGTATTCACTGCATGCAGCATTGGTACAACCTGAGCGACGGTGCCATGGAAGATGCCCTGTACGAAATCGCCTCCATGCGCCTGTTTGCCCGATTATCCCTGGATAGCGCCCTGCCGGATCGCACCACCATCATGAATTTCCGCCACCTGCTCGAGCAGCATCAACTGGCCCGTCAATTGTTCAAGACCATCAATCGCTGGCTGGCCGAAGCAGGCGTCATGATGACCCAAGGCACTTTGGTGGATGCCACCATCATTGAGGCACCCAGCTCGACCAGGAACAAAGAGCAGCAACGCGATCCGGAGATGCATCAGACCAAGAAAGGCAATCAGTGGCACTTTGGCATGAAGGCCCACATTGGTGTCGATGCCAAGAGTGGCCTGACCCACAGCCTGGTCACCACCGCGGCCAACGAGCATGACCTCAATCAGCTGGGTAATCTGCTTCATGGAGAGGAGCAATTTGTCTCAGCCGATGCCGGCTACCAGGGAGCGCCACAGCGCGAGGAGCTGGCCGAGGTGGATGTGGACTGGCTGATCGCCGAGCGTCCCGGCAGGGTAAAAACCTTGAAGCAGCATCCGCGCAAGAACAAAACGGCCATCAACATCGAATACATGAAAGCCAGCATCCGTGCCAGGGTGGAGCACCCGTTTCGCATCATCAAGCGGCAGTTCGGCTTCGTGAAAGCCAGATACAAGGGGCTGCTGAAAAACGATAACCAACTGGCGATGTTATTCACCCTGGCCAACCTGTTTCGGGTGGACCAAATGATACGTCAGTGGGAGAGATCTCAGTAAAAACCGGAAATAACGCCAGAAATGGTGGAAAAAATAGCCTAAATAGGCTGATTCGATGTGTTTGCGGGAAAAAAATCGGCCCAGATCCGCGAAATTTTAATCAGCGAGTCAGCTTGGGAAGAAATGACCTGCTTATTCGCACCTTCCCTAGCTAAAGCAAAAAAAAGGGCACTGTTGCAAAGTTAGCGATGAGGCAGCCTTTTGTCTTATTCAAAGGCCTTACATTTCAAAAACTCTGCTTACCAGGCGCATTTCGCCCAGGGGATCACCATAATAAAATGCTGAGGCCTGGCCTTTGCGTAGTGCACGCATCACCTCAATACCTTTGATGGTGGCGTAAGCCGTCTTCATGGATTTAAATCCCAGCGTGGCGCCGATTATCCGTTTCAGTTTGCCATGATCGCATTCAATCACGTTGTTCCGGTACTTAATCTGTCGGTGTTCAACGTCAGACGGGCACCGGCCTTCGCGTTTGAGCAGAGCAAGCGCGCGACCATAGGCGGGCGCTTTATCCGTGTTGATGAATCGCGGGATCTGCCACTTCTTCACGTTGTTGAGGATTTTACCCAGAAACCGGTATGCAGCTTTGCTGTTACGACGGGAGGAGAGATAAAAATCGACAGTGCGGCCCCGGCTGTCGACGGCCCGGTACAGATACGCCCAGCGGCCATTGACCTTCACGTAGGTTTCATCCATGTGCCACGGGCAAAGATCGGAAGGGTTACGCCAGTACCAGCGCAGCCGTTTTTCCATTTCAGGCGCATAACGCTGAACCCAGCGGTAAATCGTGGAGTGATCGACATTCACTCCGCGTTCAGCCAGCATCTCCTGCAGCTCACGGTAACTGATGCCGTATTTGCAGTACCAGCGTACGGCCCACAGAATGATGTCACGCTGAAAATGCCGGCCTTTGAATGGGTTCATGTGCAGCTCCATCAGCAAAAGGGGATGATAAGTTTATCACCACCGACTATTTGCAACAGTGCCGACTGAGCGACAGCCACACGGTTGTCAGCCTGTGCTCCGCGCTGGAAATACACCGCAGCAGTTACCGGTACTGGCGAAAACGACGCGATATGGTTAATCCGGTACACGTCAGGTTGTGCAGCGAAATACGTCGGGCGTGGAACCAGAGCCGGGGCTCTGCGGGGGCACGCACTTTGGCTGACATGCTGACCCAAAACGGCGTCCCGATGAGCCGTTACCGTGCCGGACGCCTGATGAAATACCTGAACCTGAGCAGTTGCCAGCCCGGAAAACATCAGTATAAAAATGCCCGTCAGGAGCACACCTGACTGCCGAATCTGCTCGGGCGTCAGTTCGCTGTGCCCGAGCCAGACCGGGTGTGGTGCGGAGACATTACGTATCTCTGGGCAGGAAATCGCTGGTGCTATCTGGCGGTCGTCATGGATCTTTTTGCCCGCAGGGTTATCGGCTGGAGTCTGTCAGCGCATGCCGATACCGCACTGATAAGCAGTGCCCTGCGGATGGCCTATGAGACGCGTGGCCAACCCCGGGATGTCATGTTCCATAGCGACCAGGGAAGCCAGTATACAGGCCTTAAATATCAACAACTTCTCTGGCGTTGCAGAATAAATCAAAGCGTCAGTCGGCGGGGAAACTGCTGGGATAACAGCCCCATGGAACGCTTCTTCCGCAGTCTGAAAACAGAATGGGTGCCAGCAAATGGTTATGCAGGCAAGGACGAGGCCCGGCAGCAAATTAATGATTACATATTGAACTACTACAACAGCGTCAGACCTCACTATTATAACGGTGGGCTGACGCCGGAAGAGTCAGAGAACAGATACCATTTTTACTGTAAAACTGTGGCCAGTATTACTTGACCACTACAAGCCGCCTTATATTCACCAGCAGGTTTTTCATCAGTGAAACGGCGCGTCCCACAGAGAGAATTTCAATAAACAGGTTAAGGTCGTTTTGTTTCAGGTAGTTCAGGAAGTCTGGCTCACTGAGACTTTCCCCTGCCTCCTCGTAAAAGCAGGCAATCGCTTCCATGTTATTCATGTAGGTGCTGATTGCGGCGTACTCGTGTCCTTCCATCTGTTCAAGGATGACCCTGACAGACTGCATCCGGTCGGTCAGTTTCGCATGTATGTCTGCATATTTAGCCTGACGGGGATTTATTTCACTCATTATTACTGTCGCCTGTAAAAAACCGGCACAGTGCGAACACCATGCCGGGAGATTATGGCTGACAAAACGGGAACGACAGGATCCCGCTGTTGTCGGGGGTCAGAAGGTTTCCCAGTTATCTGAGGTAACGCTTGCATGCGTATTCACTGCCACAGGCGTATCCTTTTTCTGCTGCACCGGTGCCTGTAATGGCTGAACTGAGGGGGGCTTGTTCGCGGTGGCCAGCTGAAAAATGCTCACGATTTCAGTCAGGCGGCGGGCCTGCTCTTCCAGTGAGGCGGAAGCGGCACTTGACTGTTCGACCAGGGCGGCGTTCTGCTGGGTTACGCTGTCCATTTCCACGACGGCCTGGCCCACCTGGGTGATCCCTTTGCTCTGCTCGGCAGACGCAGAGGCGATTTCGCCCATAATATCCGTCACGTTGGTGACGTCCCTGACGATCTTCGCCATTGCTTCGCCGGCAAGGGCTACCTGCTCAGAGCCTGTCTTCACGCTGTCTGCTGAGGCGGCAATCAGCCCCTCAATTTCTTTGGCGGACTGGGCGCTACGCTGAGCCAGATTACGCACTTCGCTGGCGACAACGGCAAAACCCCGTCCCTGCTCACCGGCCCGTGCGGCTTCCACGGCGGCGTTCAGTGCCAGTATGTTGGTCTGGAACGCGATGCTGTTAATGACGGCGATTATATCCACGATTTTTTGTGAACTTGCGCTGATGTTGTTCATGGTACTGACGACATGACCAACAATTTCCCCGCCTTTATTGGCGGCCTGAGAGGCGGTCTGGGCCAGCTGGCTTGCCTGGCTGGCATTATCCGCATTTTGCTTCACGACGGCACTGAGTTCTTCCATGCTGGCGGCCGTCTGTTCCAGTGCCGAGGCCTGCTCTTCCGTTCTGGAAGACAGGTCTGTATTACCTGCGGCAATTTCTCCGGCGCTGCGGTAGATTTCATATGAGCTGCTGCGGATATCGGAGACGGTTCTTACCCAGTGGTCCTGCATGTCCTGGATAAACGGCACCAGTTTGCCTGCGCAGTTTTTACCCATATCCATTATCCGGGTCTGTAGTTTGCCATCGGCAAGTATCTGCAGATGAGCCTGAATACACTCAAGCGGTTTAACAAGGTACCGGACAAGATAACGGTCAGTCAGGAACACGATGAGTAAACCGATAACAAGCGCGGCGATCAGCACATTACGACATGTATCAACCCACCAGGTAATTCGCTGTTTTGCGTCCCGAGTCAGTTTATCAATTTCAGTATTGTACTGTTCAATTGCGGCAGTGAAGTTTCTGCGCAACTCACGGCAGGGCTGGTTTGACAACTGAACATATTCATCACCCCGACCGGCTTTAAGGGCGTCATACATGGGGACGATTGCCCGGGTAAGCAGCTGATATGAGCTGTTGTAGATAACATCAGTCGTCGCTTTATCGATACTGCCATGATCGCCCGTTCTGAACTTTTCCAGGTCAGCCCGGAGTTTGCCTATATCGGCGGCGGCAGATTCGAGTTGCTCAGAGATCGCGGCGCTGTCGTTTTTCCTTATCGCATCAAGTGTGCGATCGAGCGTGTTCTCGACCCGGTAATACAGACTGTTGGCATCATTGATGATATCGCCATTTTCCTGCTGGATGTCCGTCAGTGACAGCTCAGTGGTCAGTTGTTGCAGGGAATGGAGGGCCAAGGCTGAAACACCGCCCCACAGTACAGAAAAGATGATGGGGTTTGAGGGCCAATGGAACGAAAACGTACGCTAAGAAGGTAATTCATTGTTTAAATTAAAATTTAATTCTCTCAGTTCCCCCTTCAAAATATCCTCCGGTAGCGTGAACGTATAATGCCCCAGCATATTGATATGCCCGTGCATCAGTGGGGATAACCGGACGATATCTTCACCCCCGGTTTCTTCTCCATTCCTGCGCATCCAGCTCAGGGCTTCCTGCATATAAAGGGGTCGGTTCCGGCTGAGGGCGAAATGACACCCTAAGCGTTAGCTCTGTGTCGTTGCACGATGTCAGCGACGGTATTCTTGCTGATACCGAGCTCGCGTGCGATCCAGCGATAGCTGCGTCCCTCGGCCCTCATCGCAACCACCTTAGGCAAAAGTCGGTCTGATTTTGGTCGCACTCCGGCCTGACGACCAAGCCTCTTACCACGTGCCTTCGCAACAGCAAGGCCTGACTTGACCCGCTCGCTGATGAGATCCCGCTCAAACTCCGCAATGCCGGAAAGAAACGTCGCCAGCATTCGTCCATACGGCGACGAAAGATCGAACGCCATTCCATTCATGGCTATCACGGAAACCTTCCAGTTCTCCAGTTCACGTAGCGTATTGAGCAGATCGAGCGTCGAGCGCCCCCACCGGGAAAGCTCAGTGACCAGGATTGCATCAATTTGTCTGGACTGGGCAAGCGCCAGGACTTTCTTTCGCTCGGCCCGGTCGAGTTTAGTTCCTGAACCTGTTTCCTTAAATATTCCCACCACGTCGTAGCCGGCACGGCCGGCGAAGGCTCGCAGATCAAATTCCTGGCGTTCACAAGACTGATCCGCTGTTGAAACCCGGCAGTAAATGGCGGCACGATGTCCCAATTGAACCCTCCTGGATTTTTGTATCGGAATGCCCTGATTTATATGGGCTGGCTGTTGTCCAAAACAGACTATACTTCAAAAGGGACGAATTTGTATGTCACGACGCCATATTTTCACCGAACGGCAGCGAGCAGCGCTGTTCGATCTGCCCACGGACGAACTGTCGCTACTGAAGTTCTACACGCTGGGCGATGATGACCTGGAAAACATTAGGCAGCGCCGCAGACCGGAAAACAGGATTGGCTTTGCCCTGCAACTTTGTGCCTTACGATATCCGGGCCGTGCACTGGCTCCTGGTGAGATGATCCCGCGTGAAGTCCTTTCCTTCGTCGGTGCTCAGCTTGGAGTTCCGGCTGATGCGCTTCTCACTTATGCCACACGGCGCCAAACCCGTCAGCAGCACATGGACACGCTGCGCGAAATTTACGGCTACAAGACCTTCACGGGCCGTGGTGCCCGTGATCTGCGTGAGTGGACTTTCGGCCAGGCCGAAGATGCCAGATCAAACGAGGATCTTGCTCATCGTTTTATTGTGCGGTGTCGGGAAACTTCCACCATTCTGCCCGCAGTATCGACAATCGAGCGCTTGTGCGCGGATGCTCTGGTCGCCGCTGAGCGGCGGATTGAAACGCGGATTGCGGAAAATTTAACAGCGGATGTTCGCGATCACCTGGACAAACTTCTGAGTGAAATGCTCGCCGGCAATATCAGTCGTTTCATCTGGCTTCGCAACTTCGAGGTTGGTAACAACTCGGCTGCTGCTAACCGTTTGCTCGACAGGCTCGAATTTCTGCGTACCCTGAATATCAATCATAGTGCTTTGGCCAGCATACCTGCCCATCGCATTGCCCGGCTGCGTCGGCAGGGTGAACGCTACTTCACCGACGGTTTGCGTGACATCACTTCGGACCGCCGCTGGGCGATCCTTGCCGTCTGTGTTGTGGAGTGGGAAGCGGCGATTGCTGATGCCATAGTCGAAACCCATGACAGGATCGTAGGAAAAACCTGGCGGGAAGCGAAGCGCCAGCATGACGAAACAATTTCCGGCTCTAAAGCCACACTCACGGATACGATCCGTACCTTCACCGCGCTGGGAGCTTCGTTGCTTGAGGCCCGCAGTGACGGAACCCCGCTGGAGATGGCTGTCGCCAGTTCGGTTGCATGGGACCGGCTCGCTCAACTGGTAGCGACAGGGACTCAACTCAGCAACACGCTAGCCGATGAGCCTCTTGCATATGTCGGGCAGGGATACCATCGCTTTCGTCGTTATGCGCCCCGCATGTTGCGCTGTCTGAAGCTCGAAGCCGCGCCGGTCGCCGGACCATTGGTAGCAGCAGCTTTGTCGATCGGAGAGATGAAAGGTGTTGCATCGCCAGAAAGGCGTTTCCTGCGGCCCAGCTCCAAATGGAACCGTCATTTACGAGCTCAGGAAAAAGGAGATACCCGTCTTTGGGAAGTGGCGGTACTCTTTCACCTCCGGGATGCTTTTCGTTCCGGAGATGTCTGGCTCGCTCATTCGCGCCGCTATGGTGACCTCAAGCAGGTACTGGTGCCGATGATCGCGGCGCAGGAAAATGCAAAACTGGCCGTGCCTTCCAACCCACAGGATTGGCTGGCAGACAGAAAGGCGCGACTCACGATCGCTCTTAAGCGGCTGGCCCGGGCTGCCCGTAACGGCACTATTCCGCACGGTAGCATAGAAGATGGAACGTTGCGGATCGACAGGTTGACAGCAGACGTGCCGGATGGTGCCGAGGCACTCATACTGGATCTGTATCGCCGAATGCCGTCCGTTCGGATTACCGACATGCTGCTTGAAGTTGATGCAGCCCTTGGTTTCACAGATGCGTTTACCCATCTGAGAACCGGGGCTCCATGTCGCGACCGGATCGGTCTGCTCAACGTCCTGCTCGCTGAAGGGCTCAATCTGGGCCTGCGTAAGATGGCGGAAGCTACAAACACGCATGATTACTGGCAGCTCTCACGCCTTGCCCGCTGGCATGTTGAAAGCGAAGCCATGAACCAGGCATTGGCAATTGTGGTGGCCGCGCAGGGTAAACTGCCGATGTCACGCGTCTGGGGGATGGGCACGTCAGCATCGAGCGATGGTCAGTTTTTCCCGACAGCGCGGCATGGCGAAGCCATGAACATGGTCAATGCCAAATATGGTTCTGTTCCCGGCCTCAAAGCGTATACTCACGTAAGCGACCAGTTCGCGCCATTCGCTTGTCAGTCGATCCCGGCGACCGTGAGCGAGGCACCGTATATTCTCGATGGACTACTGATGAACGAGGTCGGTCGCCATGTTCGCGAACAGTATGCCGATACAGCAGGATTCACCGACCATTTGTTCGGAGCCAGTAGCCTGCTCGGCTACAATCTCGTTCTGCGAATCAGGGATCTGCCATCGAAGCGGTTGTACGTATTTAATCCCGATACGACCCCCAGGGAGTTACGCAAGTTGGTAGGTGGAAAAGCCCGGGAGGATCTTATCGTTGCGAACTGGCCTGATATTTTCCGTTGTGCCGCGACGATGACCGCTGGCAAAATCAGGCCCAGCCAACTCCTGCGCAAGCTCGCTTCTTACCCACGACAAAACAACCTTGCAGTTGCGCTTCGTGAAGTTGGTCGTATTGAACGGACCCTTTTCATTATTGAGTGGATCCTGGATACGGACATGCAGCGGCGTGCTCAGATCGGTCTTAACAAGGGAGAGGCCCACCATGCGCTCAAAAATGCGCTCCGTATCGGGAGGCAGGGGGAAATTCGCGATCGCACGACAGAGGGGCAGCACTACCGAATCGCTGGGCTCAATTTATTGACTGCGGTGATCATTTACTGGAATACCGTCCATCTTGGTCATGCCGTCACGGAGCGGCGGAACGAAGGGTTGGATGTTCCCCCTGAATTTCTTCCCCACATATCCCCATTGGGCTGGGCGCACATTCTACTGACTGGCGAATATCTTTGGCCCAAGGAACCGAAAGCTTAGGGTGTCATTTCGCCCTCAGCCGGAACCGACCCCTATCAAGGCGACCCCTATCGGCCGTATGCTCGATATGAGCGATATTATGCGAATGCTCTACTCCACCATTGACGTTGTGGTGCATATGGAAAAGCGGAAAATCAAAGAAATTTATTTTGACCCTGAATATAAAATGCAGTGTGTGAACGGGAGCCTGTAATGAAAAACTTAGCAACCTGGCTTCTGGCCGCAGCATTTACGACAGCCGCCCTGCCCGCCTTTGCGGTGGAACCATCCGTTCAGGTTGGCTACTCGCCTGAAGGAAGCGCCCGCGTTCTCGTCCTGAGCGCCATTGACTCCGCAAAAACCTCGATACGGATGATGGCTTATTCTTTTACCGCCCCGGATATTATGAAAGCACTGGTAGCAGCCAAAAAACGGGGAGTTGATGTGAAAATCGTAATTGATGAAAGGGGCAATACGGGGCGCGCCAGCATTGCGGCCATGAACTACATAGCGAACAGCGGCATCCCTTTGCGTACTGACAGTGATTTCCCTATCCAGCATGACAAGGTGATCATCGTGGATAATGTGACCGTTGAAACTGGCAGCTTTAATTTCACCAAAGCGGCCGAAACGAAAAACTCGGAGAATGCGGTGGTGATCTGGAACATGCCTAAGCTCGCTGAATCATTCCTCGAACACTGGCAAGACCGCTGGAATCGGGGGAGAGACTACCGTTCCAGCTACTGAATACTGACCGCCAAAAGGCGGTTTTTTTGTTCAAAGAAACTGATCTCAGTATCGCGCCCGGGGCAGCTGGCCAACGTCGCCGGCATCGCGCCGGCAAAAATCGAAAAACAGAAATATCAGCAAGATAGCTTAAACAGGTGTCGGGAAATTTCGTTGAGATATTTTGAAGGAATCACAGTGTAAGCAGGCGCTTTTTCAGGGAGGCGCGTTCTTGCGGGTTGCGTCCCTTGTGATTGGCGATGCGATCCGCCGTGGCGGCCTGGCGCTTGACGGGCCAGTAGGAGCGGCCATCCTTGCCCATCGACCAGACGCTGCTGGCCTGGTTTTCCAGCAGGGGCAGATGGGCGCTCAGGGCTTCGGGCGACGCGCTGGTCAGCGCCGTGCGCTCACGGGTGCGCCAGCGCTGATGCCAGAGCTTCTTGTCCTCGCGCTCGCTGCCGCAGGTCGTGTGCCCGACGATGGGTGTTTTGCGGCGGCTGCGGCTCATAACGTAGTGGTCTCCAAGAACATTCAGGACTGATCCCAGGCGTCGATGGTCAAGACCTGATCGGCAGGACAGGCGGCTACGCGGTCGGGAACTGGATGGTGTTCAGTCTCATGCCGACCCCATTCGATTGATCGCGTCGCTTGCGGCACGCTGCGACGCAAGGAGGTTTGCGACCTGGTTTAGCAGCCGTGTCCGCTGCATGTCTGTTACCTATCTCCCCGACCGCTCATTGGACCAACTCCAGAGATTGGGCTCTATCGCTCAGCCAATACGAAACCGGCATTGGCTGATGCCACAACCGAGACTAACACAAATGGCTCGGTACCTGTATTTCGCGCCCCGTGCACTTGGCCCGGTCTTGCCACGGCTATCTCACCTTCCCTGAGGGCACGAACAATCCCATTGCCCTGAAAGTAATCAGCCATTCCCGACAAAACAGTCCACGTGTCTTGGCCGTGAGGATGAATGTGAGCCGCAATTTCCTGCCCGGGATGGACATGCCAAACCACGATAATTGAGTCTCGGGTTTCAAGCACAACGGAACGAATAGGCTCGCCTTCGGACGGCTGAACATACTCGGCTACAGAAAATATTCTCGATTCAACAGTCATCGGAGATCCCTCTTTCACAGTTGTCGTTACGGTCTTCATCGTCGGCATCCTGACGCACGGCGGGCAATTGCTGGAGCAACGCCGGCAGCCATTCCTGTACCGTCTCCCACACCACATCGAGGTTGATGTCGAAATAGCCGTGAGCCATGCGATTACGCATATTGCGCATGCTGCGCCACGGCACGTCGGCATGCGCCTGGGTGAACTCGACGTAGCCATCCATCACCTTTGTGGCCGCCTCGCCGATGACGATCAGGCTCATGATGACGGCCTGCTGGGTGCGCTTGTCGGCCAAGAAGTCGTCCTTGGCCATCCCTTCCACGAAGCTGCGCGCATCGGTTGCGGCCTGCTGAATGTGGTCGAGGTAATCGGGCAGGCGGTTCTCGCTCATATCGGTTGCGCCTCCGCGAGCACCTTGGCCCGGAACTTCGGCGGCAGGTCGCCGGGAGTCAGCAGATCGACGTCAACGCCGAGCAGCGATTTCAGTTCTTCTTCCAAATCGCCCAAGTCCAACAACGTGGCACCGGGCAGCGCATCGACCAACAGGTCGAGGTCGCTGCCATCCCGGTCGGTGCCATGCAGCACCGAGCCGAAGACGCGCGGGTTCGCGGCGCGAAAGCGGCCTACCGCTTCACGCACTGCGCTTCGCTTCATGTCAAGCACAACAGACGGTCGCATGCGCATCCTTTCTTATCGAAACTCGTTGAGATGATATGCAATCAAGAATAGAATTTCAAGAAGAAGGAAACCGCATGCCCCGCCGTTCGATCCTCTCCGCCGCCGAGCGCGAAAGCCTGCTGGCGTTGCCGGACACCAAGGATGAGTTGATCCGTCACTACACGTTCAGCGAAAGCGACCTCTCCATCATCCGGCAGCGGCGCGGCCCGGCCAATCGGCTGGGCTTCGCGGTGCAGCTCTGCTACCTGCGCTTTCCCGGCGTCATCCTTGGCGCTGATGAGCCACCGTTCCCGCCATTGCTGAGACTGGTCGCCAACCAGCTCAAGGTCGGCATCGAAAGCTGGGACGAGTACGGGCAGCGTGAGCAGACCCGACGCGAGCACCTGGTCGAGCTGCAAACGGTGTTCGGCTTCCAGCCGTTCACGATTGGCCACTACCGGCAGGCTGTCCAGTTGCTGACCGAGCTGGCCATGCAAACCGACAAGGGCATCGTGCTGGCCAGAGCCTTGATCGAGCACCTGCGGCGGCAGTCGGTCATTGTGCCCGCCCTCAACGCCGTCGAGCGGGCGAGCGCCGAAGCGATTACCCGCGCCAACCGGCGTCTCTACGACGCCTTGGCTGAGCCGCTGACGGACGTGCATCGCCGTCGCCTCGACGATCTGCTCAAGCGCCGCGACAACGGCAAGACGACGTGGCTGGCCTGGCTGCGGCAATCCCCGGTCAAACCGAACTCGCGGCACATGCTGGAACACATCGAACGCCTCAAGGCGTGGCAGGCGCTCGACCTGCCCTCCGGCATCGAGCGGCTGGTTCACCAGAACCGGCTGCTCAAGATCGCCCGCGAGGGCGGCCAGATGACGCCCGCCGACCTGGCGAAGTTCGAGCCGCAGCGGCGTTACGCGACCCTGGTGGCGCTCGCCATCGAGGGCATGGCCACCGTCACCGACGAAATCATCGACCTGCATGACCGCATCCTGGGCAAGCTGTTCAATGCCGCCAAGAACAAGCATCAGCAGCAGTTCCAGGCATCCGGCAAGGCGATCAATGCCAAGGTGCGGCTGTTCGGGCGCATCGGCCAGGCGCTGATCGAGGCCAAGCAAGCGGGCCGCGATCCGTTCGCCGCCATCGAGGCCGTCATGTCCTGGGATGCTTTCGCCGAGAGCGTCACCGAAGCGCAGCGGCTCGCGCAACCCGAGGACTTCGATTTCCTGCACCGCATCGGCGAGAGCTACGCCACGCTGCGCCGCTACGCGCCGGAATTTCTCGACGTGCTCAAGTTGCGGGCCGCGCCCGCCGCCAAGGACGTACTCGACGCCATCGAGGTGCTGCGCAGCATGAACAGCGACAACGCCCGCAAGGTGCCCACCGACGCGCCGACCGAGTTCATCAAGCCGCGCTGGCAGAAGCTGGTGATGACCGACACCGGCATCGACCGGCGCTACTACGAACTGTGCGCGCTGTCGGAGCTGAAGAACGCGCTGCGCTCCGGCGACATCTGGGTGCAAGGCTCGCGCCAGTTCAAGGACTTCGAGGACTACCTGGTGCCGCCCGCGAAATTCGCCAGCCTCAAGCAGGCCAGCGAATTGCCGCTGGCCGTGGCCACCGATTGCGACCAGTACCTGCATGACCGGCTGACGCTGCTGGAAACGCAGCTCGCCACCGTCAACCGCATGGCGCTGGCCAACGAGCTGCCGGACGCCATCATCACGGAGTCGGGCCTGAAGATCACGCCGCTCGATGCGGCGGTGCCCGATACCGCACAGGCCCTGATCGACCAGACGGCGATGATCCTACCGCACGTCAAGATCACCGAATTGCTGCTGGAGGTAGACGAATGGACGGGCTTCACCCGGCACTTCGCCCACCTGAAGTCAGGCGACCTGGCCAAGGACAAAAACCTGTTGCTGACCACGATCCTCGCCGACGCGATCAACCTGGGCCTGACCAAGATGGCGGAATCGTGCCCCGGCACGACCTACGCCAAGCTGGCCTGGCTGCAAGCCTGGCACATCCGCGACGAAACCTACGGGGCGGCACTGGCCGAGCTGGTCAACGCGCAGTTCCGACATCCCTTCGCCGAGCATTGGGGCGACGGCACCACGTCATCGTCGGACGGCCAGAACT
The DNA here is from genome assembly GCF_020149545.1 of Enterobacter cloacae complex sp. ECL352. Lineage (NCBI taxonomy): Bacteria > Pseudomonadati > Pseudomonadota > Gammaproteobacteria > Enterobacterales > Enterobacteriaceae > Enterobacter > Enterobacter cloacae complex sp. ECL352. The sequence goes on along the minus strand of NZ_CP083710.1, from coordinate 14,200 downwards.
TCCGCACCGGCAGCAAGGCCGAGAGCACCGGCCACATCAATCCGAAATACGGCAGCAGCCCAGGGCGGACGTTCTACACCCATATCTCCGACCAGTACGCGCCGTTCCACACCAAGGTCGTGAACGTCGGCGTGCGCGACTCGACCTACGTGCTCGACGGCCTGCTGTATCACGAATCCGACCTGCGGATCGAGGAGCACTACACCGACACGGCAGGGTTCACGGACCACGTCTTCGCGTTGATGCACCTGCTGGGCTTCCGCTTCGCCCCGCGCATTCGTGACCTGGGCGACACCAAGCTCTACATCCCGAAGGGCGATGCCACCTACGAGGCGTTGAAACCGATGATCGGCGGCACGCTCAACATCAAGCACGTCCGCGCCCATTGGGATGAAATCCTGCGGATGGCCACCTCGATCAAGCAGGGCACGGCGACGGCCTCGCTGATGCTCAGGAAGCTTGGCAGCTACCCGCGCCAGAACGGCCTGGCCGTCGCCCTGCGTGAGCTGGGACGCATCGAGCGCACACTGTTCATCCTGGACTGGCTGCAAAGCGTCGAGCTGCGCCGCCGCGTGCATGCCGGGCTGAACAAAGGCGAGGCGCGCAACGCGCTGGCCCGCGCCGTGTTCTTCAACCGCCTGGGGGAAATCCGCGACCGCAGCTTCGAGCAGCAGCGCTACCGGGCCAGCGGCCTCAACCTGGTGACGGCGGCCATCGTGCTATGGAACACGGTCTATCTGGAGCGGGCCGCGAACGCCTTGCGTGGCCACGGTCAAGCCGTCGATGACGGCCTGTTGCAGTACCTGTCGCCGCTCGGCTGGGAGCACATCAACCTGACCGGCGATTACCTCTGGCGCAGCAGCGCCAAGATCGGCGCGGGCAAGTTCAGGCCGCTACGGCCGCTGCAACCGGCTTAGCGTGCTTTATTTAATGAGATGGTCACTCCCTCCTTCCCGGTACTATGCTGAGGACAGGCTTTCATTCGGAGAACCATCATGGAAAACATTGCGCTTATTGGTATCGATCTGGGTAAGAACTCTTTCCATATTCATTGTCAGGATCATCGTGGGAAGGCCGTTTACCGTAAAAAATTCACCCGACCAAAGCTAATCGAATTTCTGGCGACATGCCCGGCAACAACCATCGCGATGGAAGCCTGTGGCGGTTCTCACTTTATGGCACGCAAGCTGGCAGAGTTAGGGCATTTTCCAAAGCTGATATCACCGCAATTTGTCCGCCCATTCGTTAAAAGCAACAAAAATGACTTCGTTGATGCTGAAGCTATCTGTGAAGCAGCATCACGTCCATCTATGCGTTTCGTGCAGCCCAGAACCGAATCTCAGCAGGCAATGCGAGCTCTGCATCGTGTCCGTGAATCCCTGGTTCAGGATAAGGTGAAAACAACTAATCAGATGCATGCTTTTCTGCTGGAATTTGGTATCAGCGTTCCGCGAGGTGCTGCCGTTATTAGTCGACTGAGTACCCTTCTTGAGGACAGTAGTTTGCCTCTTTATCTCAGCCAGTTACTGCTGAAATTACAACAGCATTATCACTATCTTGTTGAGCAGATTAAAGATCTGGAATCTCAGTTGAAACGAAAGTTGGACGAAGATGAGGTTGGACAGCGCTTGCTGAGTATTCCCTGCGTTGGAACGCTGACTGCCAGTACTATTTCAACTGAGATTGGCGACGGGAAGCAGTACGCCAGCAGCCGTGACTTTGCGGCGGCAACAGGGCTGGTACCCCGACAGTACAGCACGGGAGGTCGGACGACATTGTTAGGGATTAGCAAGCGGGGCAACAAAAAGATCCGAACTTTGTTGGTTCAGTGTGCCAGGGTATTCATACAAAAACTGGAACACCAGTCTGGCAAGTTGGCCGACTGGGTCAGGGAGTTGTTGTGTCGGAAAAGCAACTTTGTCGTCACCTGTGCTCTGGCAAACAAGCTGGCCAGAATAGCCTGGGCACTGACGGCGCGACAGCAAACTTACGAAGCATAAAGGCAGAAATACACCAGTTTAAACAATCATTCATCTGGTTTTGCGAATACTGATATTGATGATACTAACGGCCCACCGGCCTGTTGAGGAACCTGTAAAACGGAAAGGCTCATTGAAGCCGTATATTTTCTGGAGGTTCATCAGGCGCGGAACTCATCGAGGCGCGGGAATAAAATCCCATTCAGACGCCGGATAGATTCAAGCAAGCCAACTTGTCGTCAAAATCGGTGTTGCAAAAACGGGAGTGACCATAGATTCCGTTTTCTGAGACGACCCCTAACAGCAAAGCTGCATACCGGTTTCTGGGTAAAATCCTCAACAACGTGAAGAAGTGGCAGATCCCGCGATTCATCAACACGGATAAAGCGCCCGCCTATGGTCGCGCGCTTGCTCTGCTCAAACGCGAAGGCCGGTGCCCGTCTGACGTTGAACACCGACAGATTAAGTACCGGAACAACGTGATTGAATGCGATCATGGCAAACTGAAACGGATAATCGGCGCCACGCTGGGATTTAAATCCATGAAGACGGCTTACGCCACCATCAAAGGTATTGAGGTGATGCGTGCACTACGCAAAGGCCAGGCCTCAGCATTTTATTATGGTGATCCCCTGGGCGAAATGCGCCTGGTAAGCAGAGTTTTTGAAATGTAAGGCCTTTGAATAAGACAAAAGGCTGCCTCATCGCTAACTTTGCAACAGTGCCTTATTTTTCAAGGGGAAAAATTAAAAAACATTAACAACAGAAAGGTTTCTGCTTTTTTTAAATAAAAACAGCAGGTTATCTTCTTATCGTGGTTTTTTACATCATTGGACCTCAAACCCCTTATTTACTCTGGCGCGCTTTTGTTTTTCCGTTCTGGCGTTTGAAGAAAAATACGATTAATGAGAGCAGGAAGGTGCTGAGCAAGCTGAAGTCGCGTTGTACCTGAAGGGAAGAGAAAAGTAAAAGAAAGATGGCAGTTTCGACATCAAAACTGCCAGCGAAGATTTTTTGAGATTGTTAAAGCGTATATCCATCACTTGCGCACTTTATAACCCGTAGGCATAAAGTGCGCAAACGCAAATTTTTCTGCGGTTGGATTGATAAAATTTATGATCAGCGTATTAATTCATCACTATTGCTGATTGACCAGCCCGGAGCCGTGCCCGGAGCTGGTCATCAGGAACTATGCCGGGGTGCGCTGCTCATGCAGTTTGAAAATTTGCACCATCTCCAGCAGATTCTCAGCCTGCTGCTGCATCGCGTGCGCGGCGGCTGAAGATTCCTGCGACAGCGTAGCGTTCTGCTGCGTGGCGGCATCCATCTGGGTAATAGCGATGTGTACCTGATCGATGCCCGTACTTTGCTCATTACTGGCCAGCGAAATCGTCTCCACTAACTGGCTGACGCGTCCCACGCTTTGCATGATCTCTTCCATGGCGTTACCGGCGTTTTTCACCAGCGTATTGCCTTCATCAATACGACTGACTGAGCGCTGGATCAAATCACTGATCTCTTTCGCCGCTGTCGCGGAACGTTGTGCCAGCGCACGAACTTCAGAGGCGACAACCGCAAAGCCGCGGCCTTCGGTTCCTGCTCGTGCGGCTTCCACAGCAGCGTTCAGCGCCAGGATATTGGTCTGGAAGGCGATACTGTCGATTACGCCAATAATGTTGCTGATTTCGCCGGAGAGCTGATTAATTTCACTCATCGTGGTGACAACTTTTTCCACCACTTCGCCGCCCTGGTTTGCCACACGGGTCGCTTCCCGGGTGATATCGCTGGCAACACGCGAATTCTCGGCGTTGTTTTTTACCACCGAGGTGAGCTCTTCCATCGATGCCGCCGTCTGTTCCAGCGCGCTGGCCTGCGCTTCATTACGCGACGAAAGCTCACGGCTGCCGCTGGCGATTTGCTGCGACGCACCGGCAATCGTTTCGGTGCCGGAACGCACGCCGGTAACGATACGCGTCAGGTTACCGTTCATCTCCTGCAGGGCCTGCATCAGTTCGGCGGTTTCATCGCGCCCGGACACCACGATAGCAGACTGTAAATCACCGGCTGCGACATTGCGGGCAACCGATACCGCCTGTGCCAGCGGGTGAGTGATACTGCGGATCAGCCACCAGGTGATCAGCATGCCGACCATCAACGTGAAGGCCATTACCAGCATGAGCATCAGGCGTGTCTGCTGGTAATGCTCATGATTACTCGCGTCGGTCTGCGCACGGATAAGCTCCGCTTGTTTCAGCGTGCTGGCGACCATCTCATCAATCATCCGTGTCGGTTCACGATCGATTCCTGTCACCAGATGATCGACGCGTTGGGCGCTGGTGGCGTCCTGAACACTGTATTGCTGCAGCGCAGCCAGATAATGGCTTTCCAGTTCAGCATGTAAATTGATGGTCTTGATGGCCTCGGTATTGGGCAGCCCAATTTGCGGCAGCAGTTCGCTGAGCGTTTTCAACAGCGCCTGCGTTTTCTGGCTCTGTTCGACAAAAGCGTTTTTATACTTGTCGAACGCTTGTTGTCCCTGCATGCCGCGCAGCAGGGTGTTTTTCCACTCCTGCACCTGAATCTTAAACTGCACCTGCGCGTTGCGGGCCGTGTCGATACTCTCCGCAACCACCTTCTCCGTGGCCATGATCTGTTGGTTTTGTACTAATCCGCTGGCGTTAATCGACAACCCGTGAATACCCATAAACAGCGTTGCCAGTAAAAGAATGGCCGCCAGGAAACCGAGCCGTTGCCCGATAGTGAGATAGTTGAGTTTCATCAATCGATACTTCCCATAGTCAGTGAGGCGCAAAAAAGAGCGCACACCAGCAATATCGACGGGTTTAAGCACAGCTTTAATGAGGGAAGGGCAGTAAACACGCAGAATTTGAGTTAACTACTTGAAGCGGAATGTGATCGGTTTTTTATGACATTTTCGTGACAAAGCCTGACTGTTGGGAAATACAACAGTCAGGCTAATTTATCGGCATTACGAACCGTACAAATGTTGCTGCTGCGGCTCTGTCGCCATCTTCGATAATAAGCGGAACGGTTTGTTATCCGCGAGCCAGGCAGGGATCTCCTCGGGTGATAGCGGACGTGAGAAAAGATAGCCCTGCGCTTCATCGCAGCCGTATTCGGCAAGCATTCGCGCGGTTTCCAGATCTTCAATCCCTTCCGCCAGCACCACATAATGCAACTCTTTGAGCATCATAATGACGTTGCGGGCGATAATCCGGCTGCCGGTGTCAGTGGTGACCTGGCTTACCAGCGAACGGTCGAGCTTAATCACATCGATGGGAATGCGGCGTAAATAACTGATATTGCTGTATCCTGCGCCAAAGTCATCCAGCAAAATGGTAAAGCCAAGCAATTTTAAACGGTCAAGTTCTTCCAGTGCCGGATCGCTTTCCAGCACTTTCTCAGTCTCCAGGCATTCAATACGGACATCCGAGGTGAACAGCCCGGCGGCCAGCACGTTCTGTTCCAGTTCATCGGCAAATCCGGGGCGCGAAAAATCACTGACCGTGACGTTAATGGACACCGGCAGCAGAATACCTTGCTGTTTCCACTGTTTAAGCTGAGAAATCACCGACTTAATCACCCACTGCGTCAAGTCCGTCATCAGCGTGGTTTTTTCCGCCAGCGCCACAATCACTGCCGGTGAGATCTGTCCCAGTTCCGGGTGCTTCCAGCGTAACAGCGCTTCCACGCCTTCGGTTTTGCCAGAACGCAGCGAAATCTTAGGTTGAAAAACGAGGTAGAGCTGATCGGTGGCTTTGATTGCCTCGCTGAGATCGTAGAGCAGCTTAAAATCTTTATTCCGCTTGTGATCGAGAATCGGATTGAACTGCAACACCCGGATCTTTTCGCGGATTGATTCAGGGGTTTGAGGGCCAATGGAACGAAAACGTACGCTAAGAAGTTAATTCATTGTTTAAATTGAAATTTAGTTCTCTCAGTTCCCCCTTCAAAATATCCTCCGGTAGCGTAAACGTATAATGCCCCAGCATATTGATATGCCCGTGCATCAGTGGGGACAACCGGGCGATATCTTCAACCCCGATTTCTTCTCCATTACTGCGTATCCAGCTCAGGGCTTCCTGCATATAAAGTGTGTTCCACAGTACCACTGCGTTAGTGACCAGGCCCAGTGCCCCCAGCTGATCTTCCTGACCTTCACGATAGCGCTTTCTGATCTCACCGCGCTGCCCGTAGCAGATCGCCCTCGCCACAGCATGGCGGCCTTCCCCCCGGTTTAGCTGCGTCAGGATCCGCCGACGATAATCCTCATCATCAATATAATTAAGAAGGTACAGCGTCTTGTTGACGCGCCCCACTTCCATGATCGCCTGTGCCAGCCCTGATGGGCGCGAGCTTTTCAGCAAAGAGCGAATGAGTTCTGAAGCATGAATGGTGCCCAGTTTCAGCGAACCGGCGGTTCGCATCATCTCATCCCACTGATCCTCGGCTTTCGACAGATCGGCACAACCACGTGCCAGTTCGTCCAGTGCACCGTAATTTGCCGATTTATCCACTCGCCAGAATACCGCTTCACCGGCATCGGCAAGCCGGGGGGAAAACTGGTATCCCAGCAGCCAGAAGAGGCCAAAAATAATGTCGCTGGTACCGGCTGTGTCTGTCATGATCTCAACCGGATTCAGCCCTGTCTGCTGCTCCAGAAGGCCTTCCAGCACAAAAATGGAATCTCGTAATGTGCCGGGGACAACGATGCCGTGGAATCCAGAGTACTGATCAGAGACGAAGTTGTACCAGGTGATGCCACGTCCGGAACCAAAATATTTTCTGTTAGGTCCTGAATTGACGGTTTTCACCGGCGTGACAAAGCGCATGCCATCAGCTGAAGCCACTTCGCCACCACCCCAGCGGCCAGCAAGCTCCAGTGTGGACTGAAAATCAACCAGGCGGGCATTGGCGCTGACCAGCGTTTCTGCCCGGAGGTAATTCTGTTTTACCCAGCTAAGCCGGTGGCGCGTCAGCGCCGGTATATTGTGCTTTATCAGCGGTTCCAGCCCGATATTGCAGGCCTCTGCCATCAGGACCGCGCACAGGCTGATGTGCAGATCCTGTGCCCGGGCCCCGGATTCACTGACATGCGTAAACTCACGTGTAAATCCCGTTCTGGCATCTATTTCAAGCAACAGTTCCGTCAAATCTACTGGCGGGAGTAGCAGCCTTACCCGACTGTTGAGACGATGCAACGATGGTGGCTCCTCCAGTTTCTCCAGGCTGCTGATAGTCAGGGAAGGATGTTTACCGTCATGGCAAATATGAACCTCCGCATTTCCTTCAAAGCGGGATGCGACGGTTTTCCAGGTTTCATCTAGCTGGACCGCCAACTGTTGCACGCCTTTATGTCCATCAGTGGGATGTCCCAGCGCCCGGCAAACGGGGACCCGCTGAGCCTGCCATTCTTCCCCCTGCAACAGCTTCTCGCGGGGATTTCCCCAGCGATCGCTGTTTTCGAGCCAGATGTCCCTTCGACGTAGTGCATCCTGAAGGCGCTCCAGCAGACAAAGCGAGTAACCGGCACGCTGTATCCGGCCCTCCGCATCGTATACCAGGCGTTTCCAGGGGCCGGTAATAATATGTTCAGGCGCATTGTCCAGGATGCGCTTTTTCGAGCCGTTCAGTTCGGTCAGATAATGAATGGCGGACAACGTATGTTCTCCGGCTGGCGCTGCCTGGAAATGCAGGTCGCGCAATACCGCCGGAAGAAAGCGCTTTACCCGCCCGTACTGCTCCACCATTTCGTCATGGAAATTGTTGTTCTGAGGCCGGGCCAGCTCATTTACCTTGCTGACGGATTCTGCCAGCCTGCTTTTCGGTATGCTGTTGAATATGGTCTCCCTCAGTTCAGCATCGTCAGCCTGTTCATCCAGCAACAATGAACATGCCCGCGCCAATATTAGCGCAGCACGATCAAGATCTTTAAGCGTCCTGAGCCGTTTTTTCTGCCCCGTTTTCTTCGCCGCACGAGTGATATCCAGTATCAGCATATCGAGCACATCAACGGCCTCATCCAGCGCCGCAGTCTCCTGCGCTTTAACGAATGCTGTGAGTACGGCCAGTTTTCTCTGCTGTGGCATTCGCGCGATATATTTTACCGACGCCATGCCTGCGTAACGGGCCAAATTACGCAGTTGTATAGCAGGCAGACCGGTAAAATTCAGTCGGGAAAATTCCAGGTTTCGCAGCCGGATATATCGCTCCAGCGCTTCGGTAAATGCCGGGCCGCTGACGGTGACCGGTCCCTTTTTCAGTTGCTCCAGCGGTGAAGTACGCTGCCCCTCAGGAATGTCCAGAAGCTCCGTCACGCGGGCGGTCTGCCAGCTGTCCGGCAACGCGGCCAGTTTCTTCCACAGCCGCTGATTTGCCCGTTCGCGTATTTCACTGACGAGACGTACAAGTGTGGTTGCTCCGGGCAGCAGGACCTTATTCTGAAGCAGCCACGCGGTGGCAAAATCAAACATAAGGCCGGGTCGCTCATTACTGAGCCATGCGCGGGTGTACAGCAGGCGCTTCAGGCGGAAAGACCAGGGGAAATCGCCAAATTCATGGTAACCGTAATATTCCTTAATCAGCGCAGTATGCTCTCTGAGGGTGGTAACCCGTTCTGCGTAGCGGGTAAGGACTTCCGGACGGCGAATATTAAGCTGCACCGCGACAAATTGCTGAACACCTGGCAGAACCCGGGTTAAGTCTGTCAGAAAGGTGCCCAGAAAACGGGCGGTGGTGAGCTGAAGCGCAATTCCCAGCCGGTTATGCCTTCCCCGCCGCTGGTTAATGAAGGCAAGATCCCGCTCATCAAGATGAAAATAGCGCGCCAGCTGCACGTCATTGGGTTCTGCAACATAGCGACCATAATTCAGTTCCTGCTCAGTGGTCAGAAAATCGACGGGCATACCGGCCTCCCTGCCTGATGGTCATGAATTAACAATTTCGCAACCGTCCGAAATATTATGAATTATAAGACAGCATAAAACGGCAGGCATGGACTGTCTATTAAATCGTATTTTTGCCATAATAGACATACGGTGTCTGATATTCGATTTAAGGTACATTTTTATGCGACTTTTTGGTTACGCACGGGTATCAACCAGTCAGCAGTCTCTCGATATTCAGGTCAAGGCGCTCAAAGACGCGGGGGTGAAATTCAACCGCATCTTTACCGACAAGGCATCCGGCAGCTCTGCCGACAGGGAGGGGCTGGATCTGCTCCGTATGAAGGTGGAGGAAGGTGATGTCATTCTGGTCAAGAAACTTGACCGTCTTGGCCGCGACACTGCCGATATGATCCAACTGATTAAAACATTTGACGCCCAGGGCGTGGCTGTCCGGTTCATTGATGACGGGATTAGTACCGATGGGGAGATGGGGAAGATGATCGTCACCATTCTTTCAGCAGTAGCTCAAGCAGAGCGTACTCGCATCCTTGAACGAACAAATGAAGGAAGGTTAGAGGCCAAGTCTAAAGGGATTAAATTTGGCCGCAAACCAACAGTGGATAAAGCTAAAGTTCACTGTCTTCGTGAACAAGGTCTTGGCGCAACCAGCATATCCAGACAGTTAAAGATTGCACGTTCCACAGTCTACAAAATTCTCGCTACTACGTAGTGGTACACATGATGGAACGTCACTAGTAGGCTGAACACGATAGGAAATAACCTCGTATAAAGCTATGTCTACTGTTATTAGCATGAACGATAAAGGGCAATTATGGATTACGAACAACTGCCTAGGGCGGCACTGGTCCGAATGCTTCAAGAGCATGATGCGGCACTAGTCGACGCCGGTAAAAATGGCATCGTTATGAATTACACCGGCCGAACAGCTCCGTGGCAAATAATCAGACAGGTGAAGCCTAAGCTCTTCAGTATTATAAAAAAATATTCTTGTGGTGAAGAGCTTGCTCAGGCTGAAAATGAGATTTGGGATGGAGAAAATCTTTCCGCAATGGTCACTCTCTATAAATATAGAGGGCAGATTGATCTCGTACTGACAGACCCTCCCTACAATACCGGAGAGGATTTCCGTTATAACGACAAATGGGATAAAGATCCCAACGACCCTGATTTGGGCGATGTAGTTCCTAAAGACGACGGTTCGAAGCATAGCAAATGGTTGCGCTTCATGACCCCCAGAATTTGGATGATGAGGGAGATGCTGAAACCAGGTGGCGTGATGGCGATTTGTATCGATCATCGGGAACTTTTCCGCCTAGGAATGCTCATGGATGAGATATTTGGCGAGGATAATCGTTTAGCAATTATTAACTGGCAAAAGTCCGCGGCTGCGAGACCTGATAATAAACATGTCTCGACGGCAACCGAGTACGTACTGGTATACGGGAAAGATATAACCCGTGTACGGACGGCATCGCTCGCTCGTGGAGAGGCTGACAACAAGAGATACTCCAATCCAGACAACGACCCGGGAAACGACTGGCGTGAGGGAAATCTTACTGCAAAAAGTTATTCAGCTAAGGACGACTATGGTATCCAGTCTCCATTCACAGGAGTTGTGCATTACCCAGCTGGTAATGGTGCGTGGAGGCATCCTAAGAAGAATGTAAAAATATGGCTGAACGCTTGGGGACCTGAGTACGAAGAACGCGATATAGGAGATGGTCGTGGAAAAGCTTTGGTTGTTAAAGGCCAACAACCAGGAGCTATCGCGAGCTCAGTATCTAAGAAAGCATATGCCCGGCTTGCAAAAAATAACTGGCCATTTCTTTGGTTTGGCCGGGACGGTCTGGGTAGACCCCGCGTCAAAACTTATCTTGAACAAATAAAGAAAGGGAAAGTGCCCGTAACATACTGGTCAGATACCGATCTTGCCTCCGAAATCCTGACTGACATTGATTTAGGCTCTACATCTTGGGATTACTCGGAGTCGGGTCGATCTGCAGATGGTGTGGCCGAACTAACAGCTGTTGTTGGTCAAGGGCATGGTTTTTCTACCGTAAAACCTCTCAAATTGATGACCAAAATCATCCAACTCTGGTGTCGTCCGGACGGCATTGTTTTAGATCCATTTGCAGGTTCTGGAACTACGGGGCATGCAGTGCTTGAATTAAATAAAGAAGCCGATACAAATAGACGATTCATTTTAATTGAACAAGGCAATACTGAGAAAGGTGACCACTATGCAAAAACCCTCACAGCTGAGCGTGTAAAGCGTGTGATTTCAGGTGATTGGTCTAAAACTAAAAAAGAACCATTAGTGGGGGGATTTCGATTTATTGAGCTAAAGCGCGAAAAAATAGACGCTGATGCGGTGAATACGCTTGCTCGTGAGGAAATGATAGATCTATTACTCACAAGTTATTGGGATAAAGCAGAAAAAGCAAAGTCGTATCTCAGAAGGCTACCTACTCAGCCGAATCGGCATCTATTTGCGGTTAACTCGAAACAAGAAGGGTTCTTCTTAATTTGGGGGGCTCCAGATAAACCATCAGCCCTGACTAAAGCAGCATTCAGGGAAATAGCTGAAGAGTCTAGGCAGGCAGGTTTAGCCCCACATTATCATGTGTATGCTGCCCTTGCTCCATACACCGGTAGTAGTGTCGAATTTTATAAAATCCCAGATAGGGTTCTTGAGCACATAGGTTTCAGCCAGCGTCAGGACTCCTTCAATAATGAGAATGATACTGATGCCTGATTTTGAACTTAAAGTATTTCAAGCCGATGCTGCAAAGACAATCGTAGACCGCTACGCATTTTTCGCTGGGCATCCATATCGCCCTAGCAAAGGGCCAAAACCGCGACCATTTTTTCAGGCATTATCTGCACTTACAGGAGCAGGCAAGACACCAGTATTAGCACAAGCCGTTACCCTACTAAGATCTCATTTTTCTTCAGAACCCATAATATTCTGGTGACCTGCTCCCCGTTGATTAGTACACCCCGATGTTAGTAATGTCTTCATAAGCCACATGAGGACATCCCCATGAAGAAGCGTTTTTCCGACGAACAGATCATCAGTATTCTCCGCGAAGCCGAAGCTGGGGTACCCGCCCGTGAACTCTGCCGCAAGCATGCCATTTCCGATGCCACGTTTTACACCTGGCGTAAGAAGTATGGCGGTATGGAGGTGCCTGAAGTTAAGCGCCTGAAGTCGCTTGAGGAAGAGAACGCCAGACTCAAGAAGCTGCTTGCCGAAGCCATGCTGGATAAAGAGGCGCTTCAGGTGGCTCTTGGGCGAAAGTACTGACGACAGACCAGAAGCGGGAAGCCGTGATGTTGATGTGTGATGCGACCGGTCTGTCGCAACGTCGTGCCTGCAGGCTTACAGGTTTATCCCTGTCGACCTGCCGCTATGAGGCTCACCGTCCGGCTGCTGATGCGCATTTATCAGGGCGCATCACTGAGCTGGCACTGGAGCGCAGGCGTTTTGGCTACCGTCGTATTTGGCAGTTGCTGCGCCGTGAAGGGCTTCATGTTAATCATAAGCGCGTGTACCGGCTTTATCACCTCAGTGGCCTGGGCGTAAAACGCAGAAGACGTCGTAAAGGGCTGGCAACAGAACGTCTGCCGCTGCTCCGTCCGGCGGCGCCCAATCTGACCTGGTCGATGGATTTCGTCATGGACGCACTTTCCACCGGTCGCAGGATCAAGTGTCTTACCTGCGTCGATGATTTCACAAAGGAATGCCTGACGGTCACTGTTGCCTTTGGGATTTCAGGCGTTCAGGTCACGCGTATTCTGGACAGCATTGCACTGTTTCGAGGCTATCCGGCGACGATAAGAACTGACCAGGGGCCGGAGTTCACTTGCCGTGCACTGGATCAATGGGCCTTTGAGCATGGTGTTGAGTTGCGCTTAATCCAGCCGGGCAAGCCAACGCAGAACGGATTTATTGAGAGCTTTAACGGACGATTTCGCGATGAATGTTTGAATGAGCACTGGTTCAGCGATATCGTTCATGCCAGGAAAATTATTAATGACTGGCGGCAGGATTATAACGAATGCCGCCCGCACTCCACGCTGAATTATCAGACACCGTCTGAATTTGCAGCGGGCTGGAGAAAGGGTCATTCTGAGAATGAAGATTCCGACGTTACTAACTGAGTGTTGTATCTAATCGTGGGGGCAGGTCAGGTCATGTCAGCACACCAAAGGATCCTCGCCGGATCCTTTGGTTTTTCTCAGCCACAATTGCTTAACGTGAGTTTTCGTTCCACTGAGCGTCAGACCCCTAGTTTTGTCTCCGGCGTTTATAAGCAAAGGTTGGACAAATTATGAACTTGATGGAATCGTCACTCGTGCTATTTCTGGTGAGCAAATATTGCTTCCCATATGGCATAATATTACAAAACAAGAAGTTGTCGATTTTAGTCCATCATTAGCAGACAAAGTTGCTCGTAGTACTGCAACTCATACAATCGATGAAATTGCTCATGAGATAGCCGAGCTACTGCATTCTCGTGGTTAATGTTTATCGAAATTCAAATAGCAAAAAAAAAGGATCAATCAGCGATCCTTTTTTTATTTTTATGAATATCAATAAATTACATTCTTAACGTACGTTTTCGTTCCATTGGCCTTCAAACCCCTATGCCCCTTAAAATCAGGATGTTGATTGTTTTGTATGCAAGAAATGGACTAAAGAAATTTGTTTGTGATCCCATTCTCGTTTCTGCATATGAACAAAAAAGCCCCGCACATGGGCGGGGCTGAATGCTGCGAGTCTGCGACGGTGACTTATCCCGGAAGCGTCCAGTCAGGTCGTTCAAAATGGCAGGTATAGCCGTCGGGATTATGCTGCAGGTAATCCTGATGCTCTGGCTCTGCAGACCAGAACTCACCGGCCTGCTCTACTTCTGTCACCACGACTCCGGGCCAGACTCCTGAATCATCTATTTCACGGATAAGCTGGTTTGCCTGCTGCTTTTGCTCCTCTGTGGTGAAAAAGATGGCTGAGCGGTAGCTTGAGCCGACGTCATTACCCTGACGAAGTATTGTTGTAGGGTTGTGAATACTAAAGAAATATTCCAGTAGTTTTCGGTAGCTCAGTTTATCCGGGGAATACACCACCTTCACCGCCTCCGCATGTCCTGGGTGGTGCTGGTATGTCGGGTTATCATTACGTCCGCCGGTATAGCCCACTTCGGTGCTGACCACGCCATTGAGTTTGCGGATCAGCTCCTGGACACCCCAGAAACAACCACCGGCAAGGATTGCCACATCAGTTTTCAT